>JAMCZD010000235.1 GCA_023473405.1 Candidatus Omnitrophota bacterium | reverse complement strand
TCAATTCTAAATCCCAATTCCCAATTCCCGTTTCACAGTAGCGGCAAACCTGATCTGATTGCAACGGGTTTTCAGTTTCAAGGACTTTAGCGTGGTGCCCCGGATATAGCCACTATTCTATGGCCCGGTTACCGTCCGATAGAATCGCCGGCCGGCTGAACCGGCCTCGGCATTCTCGAGTAGAAACGGCATGTTGCTCAGGTTATTAGTGCTGACATTCACCGGCGGTGAGTGTCCGGTCATCGGGTTGGAGGAGGAGGCGCAGGACGGCGACTTTCACACCGCCGCCTGGGGTAGGATAGGAATTTCCCCGAGGGCAAGATCAGGCCGGTGCCTGATAGACAGTAGAGTCCAAGGAGCGTAGAAGCTTGGCGACGATTAAGGTGGGAAAGCCGAGTTTGGACAGATTGGAAGGATTGTTTCTATGAAAACAAAGAGTGGGACATTGGTAGTTCAGTTGTTATTTGGGGTTCCTTTGGTAATCGGGCTGTCTTCTTCGAAACTACATGCCGCCGAGTATACATTGATCGGCTGGAACGATTTGGGTATGCATTGCATGGACGGCCTTGACTTTTCCGTTTTTTCCCTGCTGCCGCCCTATAATACCTTTCACGCGCAACTCATTTACCAAGGCCGGCTTCTGACCAACTCCGTCGGATACACGGTTACCTACCAGGGAGTGGCGGATCCAAGCGGCTCTATCAATACGACTTCGAAAGACAAGTGTAATTTCTGGCAATATGTCCAGGTCTTGTATGGGGCATCTCCGGCGCCGGACACCGGTCTGGCGGGGTTCTCGATGCCGGGACCGGCAAACACGCCGCAGGACATGTCCTTTGACACCGCCTTTTCGTGGTTCAGCGCGGTGGGCGTTCCGCTCACGCCCTACGACGATGCGCTCCGAAAGAATTCGTATCCCATGATGCGGTTGATTGCGCATGACAGTGCCAATAATGTTCTGGCCGCGACCGATATTGTGACGCCCGTATCGGACGAAATGGATTGCCGCATCTGCCATGGCTCGGGCTCGGCGACGGCGGCGCATCCGGCGGCGGGATGGGTGTGGGACTGCGACCCGCTGCGGGACGCCAAGCTGAATATCCTTTTGCTTCACGATCAGAAACAGGCGGGCACAGCCAGTTATACCAACGCGCTTCAGGCAACCGGTTACGGCCCGGAAGGCTTGTATTACTCGGCAACGGTTCGCAGCATGCCCGTTCAATGCGGGCATTGTCATTTGGATAACGCCTTGAGTGAACCCGGCCTGGCGGGCATCCCACCTTTAACGCAGTCCATGCATGCCTTTCATTCACAGGTGACCGATCCGTTGACCGGGCAATCGATGAATGATTCCACCGATCGCACGACATGCTACCGGTGTCATCCGGGCACGGTCACGCAATGTCTGCGCGGGGTGATGGCGAACGCCGTGGGGCCGGATGGAACGAAAGAGATTCAGTGCCAGAGCTGCCACGGTGTCCTGAGCCAGGTGGGCGCCGCGAACCGGCAGGGCTGGCTCGATGAACCCAATTGCCAGGCTTGCCATACCGGCACCGCTACCAGCAATAATGGCCAAATCCGTTACACCTCGGTTTTCGACAACACCGGTGCGACGCGTGTGGCGGTGAACCAGACCTTTGCGACGCAGCCTAACGTGCCCGCCGCCGGGCTGTCGCTATATCGTTTCTCGAGCGGCCATGGCGGTTTGCAATGCGAGGCCTGTCACGGCTCGACGCATGCCATCTTTGCCACCTCGGTTACCAACGACAATATTCAAAGCGTGGAGGTGCAGGGGCACATTGGGCTGCTCGTGGAATGCACGGCTTGCCACACGAATTCGCCGGTGACCGTGACCGGCGGACCTCACGGCATGCATCCGGTCGGCCAGGCATGGGTCCAAAGGCACCCAGATGTAGTGGGAGAGGGGAGTGGCGCCGCCCAGTGCCAGGTCTGCCATGGACTCGATTATCGGGGCACGGTGCTGTCGCGCCTTCAGGCGGACCGCACGCTGACGGCCTTTTCGAGCACCAAGAACTGGTGGCGGAAATTCCAGGTTGGCTGTTATAATTGCCACCGCGGACCAGGGGAAGACGACCAGAATCCCAATTTGCCTCCGGTGGTCAGCAATGCCAGCACCAGCACCTCCGCCGGCGTGCCAGTCTCGATAACCCTGAGCGCCAGCGATCCGGATGCCGACCCGATCACCGTGCGAATCGTGTCTCAACCAGCGCATGGCACCGTGGCGCTGAGCAACCTGGTGGCAACGTATTTCCCGAATCCGACCTTTGTGGGGGCGGACGCGTTTACGTTTGCGGCGTCGGACGGCCAGATCGACTCGAACCTGGGCACTGTTACGGCGAATGTGGCACAAGGCAACTGCCAGTTTACCGTGGCCACTCGAGCGCCGGCTTCACTGCTTACGAATGCCCCGGTGCCATTCGCCGCGAGCGTTACGGTGACCCAATGCGCCCCGACAATTACTTACGATTGGGACTTTGGCGATGGCAGTGCGCACGGGACCAACGCCATTATGTGCCACGCCTATTCCGCGCCGGGGAGTTATGCCTGGACCCTGATGGTCAGCGCCGACACCCAGAAACAGACCGTAGGCGGGACCATTCAAATTGAATTGCCGCCTTCCGGCCCGGCGATGCTGTCCATCACGAACGCGAGCCAAACCGCGGTGCTCACCTGGCCGCTATCGGTGGGGAACTACGGGCTCGAATTGGCGCCGGACCTGAGTCACTGGAGCACCTCAACGATCGCGCCCGCAGTGGTCCAGGACCGGAACGTGATCATGTTGAACATGAACGCAACGAACCAGTTCTATCGCCTGCTGCAAAAGTGAGCGGGTCGCGAGCACCCTTTTGGGAACGAGAGGTCTGGCGTCGCAGCGCTGGTCTAATGGATTGCCAAGCTTGATCCTTTTGATCATTCTAACGCCGCGCTTTGAATTTGGCTTTGCGGCAGTTGGTGATTAATAGGTTTCAACTGGACCTGGGCTGGGGGCAAATCGTCACTCGAATTGATCCGGCGGCTCGGGAGAAATGGGTGGAGCAATTGGTAAGCCGCGAATCGGTTCTGGTGCGCGCTGATCTGCCGGCAGGCCAGGGCGTGGCCGCCCTCCCGGCTCAGGCGCGAGTAATTGCTCTGGGTCATGCGGACCATCCGCTCGCAATCCATTCAAGGCCTTTCGGCCATCACCCTTGTTTTTCGCGATGGCGCGGACATTTATCACGTCCGGCAAACCGTGAGCGAACGGCTGACGGAGGTGGTTGGCCATCTGCCCCAAGGAGTCTAACTTCCCCGCATGGGGCCATTGGCCTCTTCGACCAGCCTGGAAGGATCAAGCGGGAGGCCGCGCCCGGTGATGATCGTGACCCTATGCCATGGAATGAATCAACCGCCTTGCGCGGCGCCTCGGAACGCCTCCCGCCCATCCTGATGACCGCCCTGGTAACTGCCCTGGGCTTGCTCCCAATGGCCATTGGTTCAGCCGAGGCTGGTCGTGAAATCGAAGGGCCGATGGCCATGGTAATACTGGGTGGCTTGTTGACCTCGACGGCGCTGAACCTGCTGGTTTTGCCGACGCTTGCCTTGCGTTACGGCAAGTTTGCGTCCCACGGGGCAATTGGTTCATAAGTATCCGGCTATGGAAACGAAACCATCGGCGCCGCCGAATGATCAGGCGCAGGCACCCGTCCGCTGGCTCAACCGAACCGTCTTCGGTATCGGCTTGGCCTCGTTGTTCAGTGATTGGTCGCACGAGACCGCGACTACCGCCCTGCCCGCCTTTCTCGCTTCCCTGGGCGTCGCAGCCGCCTGGCTCGGCCTGATCGAAGGTGTCGCCGATGGCCTCTCGAGCTTCGCCAAAATGGCCTCCGGCTATTACACCGACCGGCTCCGCCACCGGAAACCAATAGCGGTGACGGGTTACGTGGTAACGGCCCTCGGCACGGCCGCGTTCGGCCTGGCTACCAGCGCCTGGCATGTCCTCATCGCCCGCGCCATGGCCTGGCTCGGACGCGGCGTGCGCACCCCGGTGCGGAAAGCCCTCATGGCCGCCGCGGTGGACCGGGCCACCTACGGACGCGCCTTTGGGTTCGAGCGGATGATGGACACAGTAGGGGCGATCGTCGGGCCGGCCTCGGCATATTATCTATTGCACATTTTGCATTTTCGTTATTCCAGCCTGTTTGCCTGCACCTTGGCTCCCGGTTTGATGGCGGCCGCGATGATTGGTTTCCTAGTCCAGGAAAGGAATCGCGCACAGGTCCCGCACCTCTCCCTCGTTGCCAGCCTGCGCCGCTTGCCTTCGACCTTCCGGAAGTACCTGCTGGCGGTGGGGATGTTCGGGCTGGGGGATTTTTCGCACACGCTGTTGATCCTATTGGCGACCCAGCGATTGGCGTCGAGCCTGGGAACAGCGCGGGCGGCCAGCGTGGCCATTGGGCTTTACGTGATTCACAATGTCCTTTATGCGAGCTTTTCGTACATCGGCGGATGGCTGGCGGACCGATGGGACAAACGCTGGTTGTTGGCCGGAGGTTATTTTCTGGCGGCCATCATGGCGCTTGGCATCATCGTGCTGCCCAGCGCGTATTGGAGCCTGCTGATCGTGTTCATCCTGGGCGGGATTTATGTTGCCCTCGAGGAAACCCTCGAAGACTCGCTCTGCGCCGAGTTGGCCCCGTCCGACCAGCACGGCATGGCCTTTGGATCACTGGCTACCGTCAATGGTTTGGGCGATTTCGCTTCGAGCGTGGTGGTGGGATTGTTATGGACGAGCATTGGCGCGCGGCTCGCATTTGCTTACAGTGCCGTTCTGTTTCTGCTGGGCGGCATTTTGGTGTTGCGGCTTCAGGTGAGCGCAGCCAAACCGTGATGAACGAGTCGGGCACGGAAGGCTCAGCGGCACCTTCCGAACGGCGTGGGGGCAACGCACCTTCTCCGCCGTGCCCTTTGAATTTTGGCGGTTGGATTATAGTGAAAATGTGAATGACGAAACCGAGCCGGCCGTCGAGGCCGATCATCAAATCCTGATTCGCGGCGCGCGAGAGCATAATCTCAAGAATCTCTCGCTGGCCATCCCGCGCGATCAATTCGTCGTCGTTACCGGTGTCAGCGGCTCGGGCAAGAGCACGCTCGCGTTCGACCTGCTCTTTGCCGAAGGCCAGCGGCGGTTCCTCGATGCCATGAACACTTACGCCCGGCAATTCGTGGAACAATTGTCGCGCCCGGACGTCGATCTGGTAGCCGGCATTCCCCCCACGGTCAGCATCGAACAGCGCAACAGCCGCGGCGGAGGCAAAAGCACCGTCGCCACCGTCACCGAGATTTATCATTTCCTGCGCCTGCTCTTTGCCCGGGCCGGCACACCTTATTGCCCCGATTGCCAGGTGCCGGTCGGGGCCCAAACCCGCGACCAATTGGGCCGGCACTTGCAGGCTGAGTTGATGAAGGTGGGCGACCTGATGTTGCTGGCGCCGGTGGTTATCAACCGCAAGGGATTTCACACCGAAATTGCGACCTGGGCGGCTCAGCATGGTTACGAAGAAATTCGCGCCGATGGCAAGATTTATTCCACCCGAAATCCCTTCCGCCTGGACCGGTTCCGCGAGCATAACGTCGAGATTGTGGTGGGCGTGCTCGAGCAGCGGCCCAAGCGCGGGAGCCGGGCCGGCACATTTCCCCAGCGGCTGATTGACGAGGCCTTGCAGCTTGGCCACGGGACCCTGTTCACCCTGGACAATCACCGGCGGCTCACGGTGTATTCCACCGAGCGCGCCTGTCCCCAGTGCGGGCGGTCCTTCGAGCCGCTGGACCCGAAGATGCTGAGTTACAATTCGCCGCGGGGATGGTGCCCGAGGTGCCGTGGTTTCGGCGAATTGTTTTACTTGCCCGACGTGAAGCGCGGTGCCAATGCCGAGTCGATCGAGGAGTCCTGGTTCCATTGGCAGGAAGGCCAGCGCGATATTTGCCCCGAGTGCCACGGCACCCGGTTGAACCCGGTAGCCCGCGCGGTGCGGCTGATCGTGG
This sequence comes from Candidatus Omnitrophota bacterium, assembly GCA_023473405.1. GTDB lineage: Bacteria > Verrucomicrobiota > Verrucomicrobiia > Limisphaerales > UBA1319 > JAMCZD01. Next base: position 4,992 of record JAMCZD010000235.1, on the reverse strand, counting down.
GTGGATCGGCTGGCGGATTGACCGTGGTAGGCCTGGCGGGAATGTCGGTTGCGGAAGCCGCGCGGACCTTCCGGGGATTGCGCTTTCACGGACGCCAGGCCGCTATCGCCCAGGATATCCTGCCCGAAATTCGCGAGCGCCTCCGGTTCCTCGAAGCGGTGGGCCTGGGTTATATGCAATTGGGCCGCGGGATCACCACGCTCTCGAGCGGCGAGTCCCAGCGAATCCGCCTGGCGGCACAATTGGGATCGAATCTGCGCGGCGTGCTTTATGTCCTGGACGAACCAACCATCGGGCTCCATGCCCGCGACAACGAACGCCTGCTGGCCACCCTGGCCGCCCTGAAATCGCGGGGTAACTCGCTCCTGGTCGTCGAACACGACGAGGCCACCATGCGCCATGCCGATTTCATTATTGATCTCGGGCCCGGTGCCGGCCTGAACGGCGGGCAGGTGGTTGCGACCGGCACGCTGCGCCAACTCATGCGCTGCCCGGCATCCATCACCGGACAGTGCCTGCGGCAGAAACGGGCTTATCCCACCCGCGGCGAGCGCCGTCCGGTGGATGCCGGTGTGGCTGCGGCGACTCGCGGCGGACAGGCCGGGACGCCGGCGCTAGTCTTGCACCATGCCCGGCGCCATAACCTGAAAGACCTGACGGTGGCCTTCCCCCTGAATCGGCTCGTCCTGATCACCGGCGTGAGCGGTTCGGGGAAAAGCACCTTGATCCGCGAGTGTCTCTTGCCGGCCTTGCGCCTGAAACTGGCCCCGGGCTCAAGCCCGCAACCCGGCCTTGGCGAACCCGCCGCAGTGAGCGGTTGCGAGTCCATTCGCGCCGTTTATGAAGTGGACCAAACCCCCATTGGACGCACCCCGCGTTCGGTTCCAGCCACTTACGTCGGCCTTTTCGACGCCATCCGCAAATTGTTCGCACAGGTGCCGGAAGCGCGATTGCGCGGTTATTTGCCCGGCCGCTTCTCTTTTAACAGCAAACTCGGTCGGTGTCCCGCCTGCGAAGGGGCGGGGGTGATTAAGATGGAGATGAATTTCCTGCCTCCCGCCTATGTTCGTTGCGAGACGTGCAACGGCACCAGATTCAATCGGGAAACCCTGGACATCGAGTTTCACGGCAGGAACATCGCCCAGGTCCTGGACCTGAGCGTGGCTGAGGCCATCGAGTTCTTTGACGCCTTTTCACAAATCCGTCGTCCCCTCGAGGCCTTGCGGGATACCGGTTTGGATTACATAAAACTCGGGCAGACCAGCCCGACCCTGAGCGGCGGGGAGGCGCAGCGCCTCAAACTGGTCACCCATTTGCTGACCGGTTTCCGCCCCTCTTCCGCAACCACGGGCCCTTCGCGCCCCGTCCATCATGTGCCGGCTGCCTCGCTGTTTTTACTCGAAGAACCGACGATTGGACTGCACACCTCCGATGTGCGGCGTTTGATCGATGTGCTCCAGCGTTTGATCGATGCCGGCCATTCGGTGATCGTCATTGAACACAACCTCGATGTGATCGCCGAGGCTGATTGGGTGGTTGACCTGGGACCCGAAGGCGGCGATGCCGGAGGGCAAATCGTGGCAGCCGGCACCCCGGAACAATTGGCCAAAAATAAAGATTCGCATACCGGCCGGTTTTTGCGTAATTTTTTGTCCGCAATGAAATAAATCCAAACCGCAACCGATCCCACCAGCGGTTGGGCAGTCGGGTTCCGGACCGGGTTATGAGCCAATCCTACGAAGAGATTATCAGGGGCGAACGACTGTTGCGGAATGCCCCCAACGACCGGCACGAGGCCATCTGCCTCCGCCTGCATGAATTGATGGCCGGCTGCTTGCGCCAAATGTCCGCCACCAAATTGCTTGCCCCACGGTCCATCGTCGAGCTGACTGCCGGCACCTTCGTGCGGCCCGACCTGGCCCTGGTTACTTCCGCCACTGGCAAACTCTGGCTCGTGGCCGAAATCATCAGCTCCGAAGACCACCATACCGACACCGTCCTCAAGAAAATGATCTACGAGGAACTCAACCTGCCCCGGCTTTGGATGGTCGATCCGCGCTACAACAACGTCGAAGTCTATCACGGCACCACTTACGGCCTGGCTCTGAAAACCATCCTGGCCGGACGTGAAATACTCACCGAGGGCCTCCTCCCCGAATTCCAGCTCTCCATGGCCAACCTGTTCGGCGCTTCGAGCTCAAGCTGACGAGGTCCGCGCTTGAGCGCAGGACGAGCGAATGAGGGCAAGGACGAACACTGACGACCACGGACAACCACAGACGAACCCGTCCGCGCAAGTCCGTGTAAGTCCGTGCCGGTCCGTGATCGCCCGTGATCGTCCGTGTGTTCCCACCTCAGCCCACCTGGTGGCCAACGCCGCGCTCTCGCTCCTGAACCTGGGCTGTCACATGCTCGACCGGCAAATTGCCGCACAGGGAAAGGCGTTTGTGGAGGAAGGCGGCTTTACGGAGAGGCTCTACCGCTCACACGGCCAGTGGAGGAGGCGCGGCTGCTGAAACCCGTCCCCTCCCGCTTGCCTACCAAACCTTCCAGGGCGCATGACCGGAGTTCCACATTTTATTGAGCAGTTCTTGTTCCCGCCAGGTGTCCATGCATTGCCAAAAACCGGGATGGCAATACGCCTTGAGCTGGCCGGCAAGGGCCAATTGTTCGAGCGGTTTCCTTTCCAGGATGCAATCGTCGCTTTCCAGGTAATTGCCAATGGCCTGGTTGAAAACGAAGAAACCGCCGCTGATATAGGCGGTTTCCTCCTCCGGTTTCTCCCGAAAGGCGGTGATCGTCTGTCCATCAAGAGCCAGCTCACCAAAACGCCCGCTGGGCTTGACGGCAGTGACCGTGGCAATGGCGCCATGCTGGCGGTGAAATTGGATCGATTGGTTGATGTCGCTGTTCGTCAGCCCATCACCGTATGTAAACAAGAAGGTATCATCCTGGATAAACGGGAGCGCGCGCCGCAAGCGCCCGCCCGTTTGCGTATTCTGCCCCGTATCGAGCAGGGTCACCACCCAATCCTCCTCGTCGTGCTGACTGTGATAGACGATCTTCGGGGTTCGGCCCAGGCGCAAGGTGACGTCGCTGGTATTCCAATGGTAATTTCGGAAATATTCCTTGATTATATCGCCTTTGTATCCTAAGCAAAGCACGAATTCCTTGTGGCCGTAGTGGGCATAAATCTTCATGATATGCCACAAAATGGGCCGCTCGCCAATGGGCACCATGGGTTTGGGCCGAAACTCCGTTTCTTCCCGCAGCCGTGTCCCCAAGCCACCGCAAAGAATAACCACTTTCATCGTTGATTTGAACTCACCTTACAAAGCAGGCGGCTTAACGCAACCGTTTTTAGAAAGCCTGTGGAGTGCGTCGGCAGGCGATGACGGGATATCGTCTTTAAGGGGCGGCATGTGTCCTATTCACGCGGATTAAAGCGGGACTCACGCGCCAGTTGTTCCCATAAACGGCGTTCCTGTTCGGTTGGATGTTTTGGCACCTGGATATGCAGGACCACAAGAAGATCGCCCCGGTTGCTGTTCGCCGCCGGCAAACCCTTGGAGCGGACCCGCAATTTCTGGGCGTTCTGAGCGCCGGGCGGGATGCGTATGTTCAGGCGGCCTTCCAGGGTCGGCACGGTGACGTCGGCTCCCAGAACGGCCTCCCATGGAGCGAGATCGACGTCGGTATAGAGGTTGTTGCCTTCGACCCGGAAGTCCGGATGTTTGGCCAGGCGGACTCGGAGATAAAGGTCGCCGGACGCTCCGCCCTGAGTGCCGCTCTCGCCCTTGCCCGCCAGGCGCAACCGTTGTCCTTCGCGTATCCCCGGCGGAATCCTGACCTGGTATTGGTTAACCTCGGGAATCCGCCCTTCACCCCCGCAAATCGGGCAGATTCGGCGGACGCGGACCCGTCCGGTCCCCTGGCATTCACGGCAGGGCACATTGCGGCGAACGGTTATGGGCCGAACCGAACCGCGCACCGCTTCCTCGAGGGTAACCATGATCTCCGCCTCCGAGTCGCGGGCCGGCTGGAATTCCTGCTCCCGGTCAAGGCCGGCTGGGCGTCCAAAAATGTCCTGTCGTCCGCCCAAAGACGAAAAGAATTGCTCGAAAAAATCGCTGAAACCGGTTCCGCCGAATTGAAATTCGTCGCCGTGGCCCATTCCGCCTCCGCGGGCGCCTCCGGCCCAGGGTCCCGACGCCCAACCGGGCGGCGGGCGGAATTCGGCTCCTTGATTCCAGTGTTCGCCCAGGGCGTCATACTTGGCGCGTTTATCGGGGTCGCTGAGCACCTCGTAAGCCTCGTTGATCTCCTTGAATTTCTCCTCGGCAGTGGCCTTGTTCTTGGCTACGTCCGGATGGTATTGCCGGGCCAATTTGCGAAAGGCCTTCTGAATCTCTCCCGCGGCGGCATTGCGGGGCACACCCAGTATCTTGTAATAGTCTTTGTACTCGACTGGCATAACCTTGACGATCCGGTGGCGCCCACGGACAGCCTCAACTACGGATGGGTGAGTGTCCGCGCACACCAATGGTTGAGCGCCGTCATGTCCACACCCCATTTCCGGGCACTGACCACGCATCTCATTCGGCCCAAACTACGCCGACAGGCCCCTTTTGACAACGCCGGATAATGATCGAACGGACGTTCGACGTTGCGGTGCCGAACAACATTTGCCAGATCGGGAAAACCACGTACAGTCCCACCAGCCAATCACGGCGCACACCTAATATGTTCGACGATACCATCGCGGCAATTGCAACTCCGCTGGGCGAAGGCGGTCTGGCAGTCATCCGGCTGTCCGGACCCGAGGCGCTGACGGTAGCGGACAGGTGTTTTGTCCCGGCGGGAAAGCATGCGTTCCGACCGTCCGCTGCCTCGTCTCACACCCTTCATTACGGGCGGATCGCTCGAAAGGGCCGTGCGGTGGACGAAGTGATGCTGGCGGCGTTGCGCGCTCCGCGAACCTTTACGCGCGAG
>JAMCZD010000254.1 GCA_023473405.1 Candidatus Omnitrophota bacterium | reverse complement strand
TATACAACATTTTGGGGGCCACAATCGGATGTGTAAGGTTTTCCGTCGCCGGAACAGTTTTTACGGTCGCCGTTCTATCTCCTTGAGGCTCAACTATTTGGTTGACTGCAAACGCAGAAAAAGTATGGGTTTTGGGTGTGTATTTGATTATTCGAGTCTTAGTTGCGGTTGCCCTGGGGAGTTCTGTTTTGTGCCGAGCCCAGGGATTCCGGGCGGATATGCAAACCTCGCCTTCGGGCGTGGCCAGGTTGTTCCTCGATCAGACAAATCTCGCACCGGTGGGAACCACTTTGTGGTTGGTTGCCGACCGGAGCGGCGACGGCGTGCCCACGGGGTCGGCGGTCGGCGAGGACGTGATTCAAGCCATCATTCAAGGCACGGGGGATGATTGGTGTTTTTTCACGGACAAGGTGGATGGTGCCATCCTGGGGAATCAGCCCGGTAAATACCAGCGATCCGGCATAGAAATTCAGGATGCGTCGGTGGCTGCGGCGCGTTTGTTTGTTTATCTCTGGAACGATGCCAATGAGGATGGCGTGATTGGCGACGCGGGAGATACGTTTGGGATTCTTGATCTGGGTGTTATCCAGGTGCCAAGCCTGGGCAACGCCCAATACGCCATCCAATCGAACATTTACGCCAATCAGAACCGGGTCGTGCCGGCGAATGACCAATATCGCGAGATTTCATTCAAGGATTGGCAACTCGAGGAGTTCAACCCCGGTACTCCCGCCGTTCAAACCGACCCTGGGGCTGATCCCGATCATGACGGCCTGGTAAATGCGCTCGAGTATATCCTGGGAACGAACCCGCTCGCTCCTGACCGCAACGCGATCAAATATGAGTTGGTCGGGACCGGTTCCCAGGCGCAGTTAGCGTTGATCCTTACGGTCCGGAAAGACCGTCCGGACGCTTCGATTAGGGTCCAGGAAGCCCACGATTTACGTCAATGGTCGGCCGGCGGAGTGGTAAAACAGGTCCTCTCTGAAACGGCCTATTCGCAAGCCGTGCAATACGCCATGCCGGCGAATGGGGCAAGCGGTTACCTCCGGCTGCAGGTGGTTTATTAGGCGATCAGGGCCCCAGGTAAATGCCGCCTGGCACGCTTACCCCAACCGGGGAAGCGCCTTTTATGACAGCCCGATAGCCCTCGTTGATGGCCACGGTGCTGACAAACTGGGCGATGACTTGTTCGGCAAATAACTCGAGTTTCCGGTACGGCGAGAATGGCACGTAAACGAGGTCGCCTGCTTCGAGCTTGATGTCCATGGCCTTGCCTTTGAACATCGCCTTGTAATCCACAATCGCGATTTCGGGATGGGCGAGCGAACCGCGAATGACCGCCACGTGCGTGTTATAGGCGTCCGGCAGCGTGCCGCCCACGCTCGAAATGGCCGATACCAGGGAAATGGTGCCGGAGAACGGGACCAGGTTGGGCTGGGCAACGGCCCCGAGGACGTAGACATTCCGAGCGGCTGCCGGCCGCAAATAGATAAAGTCGCCGGATTGCAGATAGATATTCTGGGTAAAATCGCCTTTCCGGAGCAGCCTTTCGAAATCAACGCTAAGCATTTTCCCGTCGCGCATGACAAAGCTGTGCTGCAAATCCGCCAAGTCCTCGGTTGATCCGGGGACGCCTATGGTGCCGCCGGCGACGGAGATGGCTTCGAGCAAGGTCATGGGGACCGCCAGCGAATAAACCCCCGGCGAGGCGACGTTGCCCAGAATCCAAACCTGTTTGCTGCCAACCGCCTTGAGGGTAAGGACCATCTCGGGTTTGACTCGAACGTATTTCCCCAACTCCCGCTCGAGGAGGTCCTTGGTCTGGCTAAGGGTCAGGCCCCAAACGAATTCACCGGGGAGCAAACCGTAGTAAATCTTACCGTCAGGGCCGACCAAGGCGTCGGACATGGAATTAGGAGTACCGACAATCTCGATTTCGATGATGTCGCCCGGACCTAATTTGTAGAAGTTGCTCGGGGCCTTAAGCCATTCCGGGTTAATGCGATTTGTAAACTCGATGGAGCTGAAGGCGTTTTGGTCGAGCTTGGCCAGTTTCCGCGATGTCCCCTGTCCAGCCAATGCGCTGGATGATTCGGATGCGGGCTGGTATGGATTAAACCGCGGGCCGTAGCTCTTGCAGCCAAGGCCAAGCGCGAAGGCGACACACCAGATAAGGGAGAGAGCGGCTCGAATCTTCATTTGATGTTTGGCACGAAAGGCTCGTCGGTTATCGGCCCCACATTCCTGCCGGTCCAGGCAACAACTATGGCCCGCGTATAACTCGACAGCGCCATTTGCAGGAGGTCCTCCACCTTTGACCATGGATCTCGGCTGACATAGATGATGTCGCGCGCTTCCAGACGGAAATCGGGGGCGCGGGCAGCCAGTATATCGGAGACGTTCACGATAAAGGTCCGCGGCTGGCTTAGCGAACCCCGGATCACCAGAATCTTGCGCTTGTAGGCCCGGTTGGTAAATCCGCCTCTGGAGGTAATTGCCCGGATGGCCGTCAGGTCCCGCACGAAAGGTGAAATACCAGGGGCCAGCACCTCACCCAGCACGTAAACTTCCTGCAAATCGAGCGGGGGGAAATAGAGATAATCATCGGGTGCGAGCGCCTTGTTTTGAGAGAGGTCGCCTCTCAGGAAAAGCGCCTCGAAATCAATGTTCACCTTTTCAAATTGGCCCGCGCCCGTTTTCCGGATCAAAAAACTGCGGGAAAGATCAGCCAGCAGCAGCGTGTTCCGCTGCTCAAACGAGTTCATGAATCCCTTGGCCTTCGCAATCGCCTCGATAATGGTAACCGGGTGATCGAGCTGATAAACCCCCTTCTGGTTCACATTTCCCAGTATGCAATATTTTTTGCTGTTATATGCCGCCGGGATAATGATTACCCGCGGCGCCAGGTAATACTTGGCCAGGACAGTCTCGAGACGCCCGCGCAGTTCATCTACCGTCAATCCGGAGGCTTCAATGTCCTGCGCCTGCAAATAGGTTAATCGTCCGTCCGGACCAATGAAAAGCCCCGGCCGGACAGAATCGAGTTGACCGTATAAGCTAATATTCAGGACATCCCCGGGGCCAAGGGTCAATTTCCTCTGCCAGTCGGCCAATCGATCCGGCGAAGTAATCGAGAAAGATCCGCTGGGGGCTGCTTCGGTGGGACCCGGCAACTGCGGTGGCGACGCCAGCATGGGCGAGGAAGCCGGCAAGGCCCGGTTCTCATCCGACGAAGACGGCGGTGCATCGGCGGGCGGCGTCGTTTGCGCCGATAGTTGACTCACCGGGAAACACAGGCCCAGGAATAAAATGCCGACCAACTTTGCCCAGTTGGAATTCAATGCCGCCGGACGGCGGTCTCCGCTGACAGCTTCACCCAGGCGGTCAGGTAAAAGAGTCGAAGACTGTCGGCGCAAGAGGGTTTGGCCTGGAACCATTGGCCCGCCTGGTTCCTTCGGCTCTAGTATTAGCTGGCCCATACTTGGTTTGCATCTGTGATTTGACCGCCAACGGCGCGCACCCGACTTAGTGTGGCGTTTCGGAAATAGCGTTACAATTGTTGCGCTGATTTTGGTTTCTGGCTAGGCGCGACGAGGGTGCATCTCCGCACGGACCTGTGACCGAGGAGCAACAACGCCAGAAACCAAAAGCAGCGCAACCCTTCGGGCGGCAGGTCTTTTGCCCTCAGCCATCGTTGCTCGCTCCTCGCAGACCCATGGGTGGTATGCTCGTCGCTCGCGCATCGGCTAAGGGCAAAATCCCTTGCCGCAAATGGAACGTTATTTCCGGGACACCACACTAGCACGCGATTCATTCAGAATGCAGTAATAGTTACAGTATTCAGCAAAAGAGTCAAGACAAATGCCAACACCAAGCCGGAAAGAACAGCAATAAACGTTCCCGATGGCGCGATACGACGTGGCACTTGGCGCGGGCCACATCTGACTACCGAATCGCGACCGAGGAAAAGGATCGATCTGGCCCAATGCGAAGCGGTTTGGAAACCACAGCATTCTCGGAGGTCTCCGCCACCAATACGCCGGGCGGCGAGGCGCGCCAATTGGCACTCATCCTAGCCAATTAGACGCGTTTGCGTGTCCAATCCGTGGACACCCAAATCCATTTCTTTTACACTTTCCAGCCATACAGGTCCTGCTTTGAGCTTATTTCTCGGTGGCACACCCTTTGCTTCACGGACAACCAGCTATGACTACCATAGTTATATCACTAGCAGGGCTTTGGGTCTTGGCATCGTTGGTTGTCTGCGTCGCCCTTGGTTTGGCGGCAAAGAGGCCGGTACCCGTGAGGAACGGGGTCTCCGACGAGTGCGAGCAGCATTGTGCTTCAATCGATTGCTCGGAGGAAACAGAGACTTTGACCCTGACTTCCAAACCTTTCCTGGCGAGTTCCAATAGCGTGAACTAGGCCCTTGCTGTTGATCGGCGAAAGGGGCTTGGGGCTATTGAATCGCGCCAGTGAGTAGTGTCTGGTCAATGGGGTGCGGAAAGCCCGATTTAGATGCCTTAGAGTGACTGTCTCGATGGCGTCTGTTCTATCGATCGCGAATCACATCAAGGTACAACCGGTAAAATCGCTCAAAGGAAGACCAACCCAATCGAGCGGGAGGGTGGATCGGGCGATGCAGCCGGGTTTTGCGGTTTTGGGATTAGAGGTCTTTTTGTATTAGGAGCATGCGTATGAACGGCACAATTCTCGTGGTTGACGACGACCAGGACATTCGTCAGATGCTCCGGATTTTACTAGATGACGAGGGGTATGCGGTTGAGGAAGCCGCTAATTGGGCCGCAGTCGAGCAAATGTTTCAATCCCCCGCCCCGGACTTGATCTTGTTGGACTTGAAATTGCCCGACAAGAACGGATTGGACCTATTGCCGCCGCTCAAGCGCCAGTGGCCTGAGTCCGAGGTAATCGTATTGACGGGTTATGCCACGCTGGATGCAGCCGTCGAGGCGACCAAACTCGGGGCGTACCACTTCCACAAGAAGCCATTCGACATTCAAGGCCTGCTTTTATCGATAGAACGCGCCCTTGAGCACAAGCACCTGGCCGAGCAGAGCGGCTTACTGCGGCAGGCAATCTCGAATATGAGCGGCGGGGCGTCACCCATTTTCCAGAGCTCGGCGATGAAGGCGGTATTGCGCACGGTCGAGCGGGTGGCGCCGAGCGACATCCCGGTCCTGATTTCGGGTGAAAGCGGGACGGGAAAAGAAGTCATAGCGGACCTGACGCATGCCTTAAGCCAGCGCAGCAAAGGACCTTTCATAAAAATCAACTGCGCCGCCCTGCCTCGTGAGTTGATCGAAAGCGAATTATTTGGTTCAGTCAAGGGGGCCTACACTGGGGCGCAGGGGGATCGTGACGGGTTGTTTCACCGGGCGGAAGGGGGCACCCTGCTACTGGACGAACTCTCCGAAATGCCGGCCGATACCCAGAGCAAACTGCTGCGAGTGCTCGAGGAAAAGGAATTTCGACCGGTTGGAGGACACGCCAACCAGAAGACGGATTGCCGAATCCTGGCCACAACCAACCGTGTAATCGAGGAGGCGCTTCGGGAAGGAAGGCTGCGTGAAGACTTGTATTTCCGGATCAGCGCGATTTCACTGAGGCTTCCTCCGTTGCGTGAGCGCCAGCAAGACATCCTTCCGCTGGCCAATGCCTTCCTGAAGCGGTTCACGGCGCAGGCCGGACGTCTCCTGGATGGATTTTCCCCGGAAGCGATCGATCTGCTGCAGAACTTCGCCTGGCCGGGCAATGTCCGCCAACTGCAGAATGAAGTTCAGCGCGCGGTCCTGATGTGCCAGGGCCCGCTCATCGAGTCCGGAGACTTGACGATTGCGGTTCCTCTCAAGTTTGGCGATGGGGAAAACGCCCAGTTCACCTTGCTCGAGGCCATGGAACGGGATGCGATTCTGCAGATGCTCAGGGGGACCCAAGGCAACAAATTGGAAGCTGCCAGGCGCCTGGGCATGGGCCGCCAGACTCTCTATAACAAGATCAAGTCTTACCGAATCACCTTCTGATCTACCGCAGGTTCGCCGCCTGCGCCCGCGATTCAAGTTGCGCGCCGCACATGGCGCAAAACCTCGACTGCGGCGCGCAGGTTGTTCCACAGGCAGCGCATCGCGGCGATTGCTCGTTATGCCGGCGGTGAATGACCAGGTTGCGGATATACGGTATCCAGGTAAAGGCGTAGGCGAAGATGAAGACCGAGTCCTGTTCATAGAACAAGGCGTAGGAAAACAGCAACAGGGACCCCGTCAGGCTCAGCCACCAAAAGGCGGTGGGGACAACCACTTGTTTCCGTTTCTCGGTGGCGTACCACTGGACCAGGAACCGGGAGAAGAATGTCAGGTTGCCCATCCAACCGATCACCTTCCAAAAATGCCATTCGATCCCCAGCAGCCTTCCGTCGTGCCAAAGCAGGTCCTTAATAATGTCCATACGGACCGGATTTAGCCCCAGGCATTGTCTCCTGGCAAATCTCAATTGGGTTCAGCCAGCATCTTTTCGATCTTGTCGGCCAGGCCTTCCCGTGCGTTCAAGTCGCGCAGAATTCCCTTTTTATCCACCAACCACATGGCGGGAATGCTAGAGATGCCGAACTGCTTGCCGAATTTATTTGTCCAGCCTTGGCCGTCGAAGAATTGAGGCCAGGTCATTTTCTCCTTGGCGAGGAACGGTTCCAGCTTATCTTTGTCAGTATCAAAGCTGATGCCGACGATTTCGAATCCTTTGGGATGCAATTTCTCGTAGGCAGCCTTCACGTTGGGGAGTTCGGCCACGCAGGGGCCGCACCAAGTAGCCCAAAAATCGATCAAAACTACTTTGCCGCCCAGCTTCGCAAGGTTCACCTCGCGTCCGTCCACGGCAGTGAACTTAAGCGACAGGGGCTTGCCGACCTGGCCCAATTTATTCATCAGCCCCTGGGCTTGGCTCTTGATTTCTTCGGGGGCATCGCTATTGGCGATTTCCTTGGCGATGACGAGGGCCTTTTCGCCCTCGGTGTTCGCGGCGATTTCGAGCAGCATCTCATAGGGTTCCGGTCGCTTCGGGAACTCCTTTATCAAGGTGCGTGCGCCCTTTTCGAACTCAGCGAGAACCGCCGGCATACCATCGGCCTGGCGGCTCATGGCGGCCCTCTCGACGGCTTGAGCGCGGATTCTGAACCGGTCCTCCTCGCTCAGCTTAGGGTCTTTGAGTTGTTCCTGCTCGATGGCCTCGAGCCGAGGATTTGCCGCTGGATTTCCCAATTGCGCCGCCATGGCCAGCATCCGGCCCTCCTTTGCCTTGGCCTCAGCCGCTTTGGCGTCATTGGGAAATTTTGTATAAAACTCCTTTGCCTTGTCGGCAGCCTGGATTGCTATCTCACCCTGCTTGGTGCGGAATTGGGTAATCTCCTCGGCCGAGGGGCGATTGGTTCGCCACTGCTGCGGGATGACGGGGGGTTGACAGGCCTTTACCACCTCCGCCCATAAAAGCTCCGCGTCGGTTGCCTTGGCCTGGGGCGATCCCGCCTCCGCCGGGGACGCCGCGCGAAGGCCAATGACCATTGTCAGGAACAAGGCCCCGGCCAGGAAAATGGGACGAGCCCGGTGAGTCTTAGATGCGTTAGAGTGCATGATTTACTTTATAATTTTCACCAGAAGTAACACGCGGGTTGGACACGCGCAAGGGTTATTGCGGCGAGGTGAATTCCATTTGCTTTCAAAAGCGCGAAAAGGCATTTTTCTCGCATGTCGAGAATTCTTCTACTCTGCCTTTGCCTGTTGCTGGTCCGCACCCAACTTTTAGCTGCCGGCGGGCCCGAGACTGCCAAACCGGAAGAGAAATCGCCGGGCAAACCTGCCGTTCAGCCCGCCAAACATGATCAACAGCCACCGGCCAAGGCAGAGTCAGGCGAGCCGAAGGAACAATTGGTCGAGACCAAACACTGCGCAGTCATCAACGGCGTGCGAGTGGATTACACGGCCAAGGCGGGCACGATCGTGCTGCGCGATAACGAGAATAAACCGACGGCTTCCATCTTTTACATTGCCTATACCCGCGACGGCATCGAGGACCTTTCCAAGCGGCCAATAACCTTTTCTTTCAACGGCGGACCTGGCTCGTCCTCGGTATGGATGCACCTGGGTCTGCTTGGTCCGCGTCGCGTTCTGCTGAAACCCGACGGCACACCATTTCCACCGCCTTACCAGCTCATCGACAACGAATACTCGCTCCTGGACGAGACGGACCTGGTTTTTATCGATCCGGTCAGCACCGGGTTCAGCCGCGCCGTTACGCCCGAAGACGCCAAGAAATTTCACGGGGTCGAAGGCGATATTCGGTCCGTGGCCGATTTCATCCGGCTCTACACTACCCGGAACATGCGTTGGGCCTCGCCCAAGTTCATCATTGGCGAGAGCTATGGCACGACGCGCGCCGCCGGGCTCTCCGGCGATCTCCGCGACCGGCTTCACATGAACCTGAACGGCATCATGTTTGTATCGACCGTGCTCAATTTTGAAACGATCTCTTTTGCTCGAGGCAATGAACTCCCTTACGTCCTCTATCTCCCCACCTATACTGCCGCCGCCTGGTACCATCAGAAATTGGCGCCGGACCTCGAACAACTCCCCTTGACGAATGTATTGGACCAGGCCAAGGCCTTCGCCGCCAACGATTATCAGAATGCCCTGCTCCGCGGCGCCGATCTCCCCTCCAATCAGCGCCGTACAATCGAAGATGAATTCGCCCGCTTCACCGGTCTCCCGCTGAAATACGTGCAGCAGGCGGACCTGCGCGTGTCCATCGGGCGCTTTGCCGAGGAATTGTTGCGCGACCAAGGGCGTGTGATTGGCCGGTACGACAGCCGGTACGAGGGATACGTGCGCGACCGGCTGGCCAGCAATATGCCCTATGACCCCAGCGGAGAGGCCGTTTACGGCGTGTTCACCGCCACTTTCAACCAATACGTGCGCACCGAGCTCAAATACGAAAGCGATCTGCCCTACGAAATCCTCACCGGCAATGTCCAACCCTGGAACTGGGGCGAGCAAAACGCCTTTCTCAATGTGGCCGAGACTCTCGCCGACAGCCTCACCCGGAATCCCTTTCTCCAAGTCCATGTCTCGAGCGGCTATTACGACCTGGCCACGCCGTTCTTTGCCACCCAATACACGTTTAACCATTTGGGCATCGACCCCGCCTTGCTCAAGAATATCCACATGGACTATTACACCGCGGGTCACATGATGTATCTCAATCTCGCCGACCTGAAAAAGCAAAAAGCCGACCTTGCCCGCTTCATCCGCTCGGCTGCCTTTCAGCCTTGAGACTGGCTGACATCGCAGCCGCTGACGCCCGTCGATTCTGCATTAGGTTTGCAACTGGTTAGTATAAGTTTCTATGCGCGCTCAAAACCGATGTCAGCTACGGATCGAGCAGGAAACGGTTGGTTGATTAGCCGTTGGGCGAGGGCTGGACTGCCCTCGCCTTGGAGATGCAAGATCAACTCAGACCGATGGTCTGGCCGGAGGGGAGGATTTTAATGCGAGCGGCAGCGGGCACTTTGGGCAGACCGGGCATGGTCACGATATTTCCGCAAATGGCCGCGACAAAACCCGCGCCGGCCGAAAGCCGCAGCTCGTTGACGGTGATCCGAAAATTCTTGGGGCGACCGCGGAGGGCTGGATTATCGGAGAGCGAGAGCGGTGTTTTGGCGATGCAAACGGGGAGCTTATCGTAACCGTGACGAGCGAGCAATTGAAGGTCGGCGGAAGCGTTGCGATCGAAATCAACTCCATCGGCGCCGTATAACTGCTGAGCGATCTTTTGAATCTTATGTTCGATCGATTGGGTCAGCGGATACAGGAACCGCAACTTGTGGCGTCGGTTCTTTTCAATGCTTCTTAGGACCGCTTCAGCCAGCGAGCGAGCGCCTTCACCGCCTTGGAAGAAGTGATCAGCCACGACCGCTTCGACTCCTTTCCGCTCGCAGAACTTCACGATTTTGTCGAGGTCGGCTGGCTTGTCGTCGGCGAAGCGGTTGATTGCCACGACCGGCTCCAGGCTGAAGAGCTGAATATTCTCGATGTGCTTGGCCAGGTTGCCCAGTCCGCCATGAGGAGTGAACCCGCCGTGATAGGCTACCGCCTTGGCGGTGGCGACGATCACCGTGGCGACGGGACGCAACTCGTTCATGCGGCACTTGATGTGGAAAAACTTCTCGGCACCCAAATCGGTCCCAAAACCGGCTTCGGTCACGACATAATCAGCCAGTTTCAGCGCCAGCCGCGTTGAGATGGCACTGTTGGTGCCTTGGGCGATATTGGCAAAAGGCCCGCCATGAACGAAGGCCGGTGTGCCCTCGAGGGACTGCACCAGGTTCGGATGAATAGCGTCGCGGAGCAAGACCTGCATGGCGCCAACTGCCTGGATGTCACTCGAACGGATCGGCTCGTTCTGGCGGGTGAACGCGACAACCATCCGGCTGAGGCGTTCGCCCAGGTCAACGAAATCCTTTGCCAGGCACAAGATAGCCATGACCTCCGAGGCGGGTGTGATATTGAATCCGTCACGGCGTGGCACGCCGTGTTGAACTCCTCCCAGGCCAATGACAATGTCGCGCAGGGCGCGGTCATTCAAGTCGATCACCCGACGCAGAATAATCCGCCGGGGATCGATGCCCAGCTCATTGCCGTGCTGCAAATGATTATCGAGCATGGCGGCCAGGAGGTTATTTGCCTTGGTGACGGCGTACATGTCACCGACGAAATGGAGATTGATGGCCTCGGCGGGGACGACTTGAGCGCGGCCGGAACCGGTTCCGCCGCCTTTGATTCCGAAATAGGGGCCGAGAGAGGGCTCGCGCACGCAAAAAATTGCGCGATGATTCATGCGCCGCAGGGCGTCGGCCAAGCCGATGGTGGTGGTGGTTTTGCCTTCGCCCTGTGGTGTGGGGGTCATGGCCGTCACGAGGATCAACTTGCCATCAGGCTGGTCCTTCCGAACCGCCAATTCGTCGATGGGTATCTTGGCGAT
>JAMCZD010000398.1 GCA_023473405.1 Candidatus Omnitrophota bacterium | reverse complement strand
GCGGGGAGGGGGGTGTGGCGGTATCGGGCGCCTGTCGTTTCGCGGGTGGCCCGGCTAAATCGGCTTCGGAGCTGCTAGGTTCATTTCCAAGGTATTCGACCCCGGCGAAGACGGCTTGGTTTTTATTGGTGCCGAAGGACCCTAAACCGGGCAACAGCGTGAAGGCCGGCAAGCAAATGACGGCCCGGTCCTGATCAACCGTGACGCGCGTTTGGACATTGATCGAGCCTTCGCGGGCCGGAGTGAACACCTGCTCGATCTCCCACTGCGCTCCATCCGGGTCCTTGCACTGAACGGTTGCGGTCAGGTTGCCGTTAACCAGTTGCACCGTGGCTGATTTGGTTTGGTGATCTGACAATGCGAACCACCGGACCTGGCGATCGCGCACATAACCGACGAGCGATTTCGAATTGCCGGCAGCCATGCGCCGGCCCGCGACTTCAACGACAAAGCTCCCCAATCCATCGCGGTTGTGAATAAGCTTGAGCGCCCCGCTCGTGAGGCTGAGCGCATCGGCATCGGCATGAGGCGGCTCGGGTTTAGGCCATGAGGGTGGCTGAAGTGCGATGCGTTCAGTCACCCAAAGGCGCGCAAGCACGCATGTGCCGCCATTGCCGGGTGGATCAATGCGCAGCCGCCAACCGGTGCCGAGCGCCGGAACCGGCACTTGAGCGTCAAACCATTTTCCTCCAGGCACGTCAAATCGCACGGAATTGGGCTCTGTAGGGGCGTCGCGAAAATAAAATACCTGGCAGGTGCCTGTTTGGTCGGATTTGAGGCGCAGGTGCAGCCAGAGATTGGCGCCCAATGGATAATCGCGCGCCGGCCCCATCATGTATGGATCGTCGCCACTGATGCGCACCGCCAATCCGCCGGCACCCGGCTCGAGGCTGGAGATATCATTAGCGGGTTGCCAACCTTGGACACCGTCCGGGGTCGTAAAATCAAAGGAAGGCAACACGGCACCCGAGGTCAGCACCGTCCAAAAGCCCCAAAATACAAGAAATGGAATCTTCGCGTTCATTGTATCCGCCGGATTTTGTAATCCTCTCAATGTCCATTTGCCAGGGAATTAATGATCGAACTGAGGTTCGATGCTACTCAGATTGACCAGACACCAGGGATTTTTGTCTGGCAGAATTTGCAGGCGCCATCCTGGATTTCGAGTTTGGTCACTGCGAAGATGTCCCTTTCCACGATGGCTCGTTTGCAGTGGGGACAAAAGGTGGTCTCGGCGTCGGGCAGCTCGAGGACATTGCCGATATACACATAGTTCAGCCCGGAGGCTCGAGCAATCGAGCGCGCCTGAACCAAGGTATCGATGGGAGTGAGCGGCAGGTGCGTGAGCTTGTGCTGCGGGGTGAACCGGGAGAAATGGAGGGGTTGATCGGGGCCGATATTCTTTGCGAGCCAATCGCACATGCGCCGGATCGTGTCCAGGTTATCGGTATAAGTTGGCACAACCAGGTTGATGATCTCGAACCAAACCCCCATGCTTTTGTACACCTTCAGCGTATTCAAGATCGGAGCCAACTTGCCCGAATTAAGCTTCTGGTAAATGGACTCGTCGAAGCCTTTTAGGTCGACGTGAGCGGCATCCACGTATTGGCCAATATCCCGCAAAGGACGCTCCTCGATGGACCCGCAGGTGACGATGATATTTCGAATCTTCCCCTCACGCGCCTGCTTGCAGGTGTCGTAGGTATATTCGTAGTAAGCGGTTGGCTCGGAATAGGTGTATGAAATGGACGGGCATTCCAGCCACGCCGCCACCGATACCACATCCTCCGGGAACATGCTCAAACGCCCGAGTTCATCCATCGTGATCGAAGGCGGCACCGGCGGACGGAACCGGTATTCGGGCCCGCGCGGATTCTTGGTTTCCTCCGGTTTTTTCTGTGAGATTTCCCAGTTCTGACAATTCAGACAACGAAAGACACAGCCCGAAGTGGACAGCGAAAAGGTCTTGGTCCCGGGCAAGAAATGAAACAGGGGTTTCTTCTCGACCGGATCGATGTGGAAAGTGCAAGGATTCCCGTAAGCCATGGTATAGAGGGTGCCGTCCTGGTTTACCTTGTTGCGGCAATGGCTGCGGTCACCTGGGGCGAGGATGCAATTGTTGGGGCATACCTTGCATTGAACGTTCCGGTCCAGCTTGAGATAATGCGACGCCTCCTTGACCCATCCGCGTTTCTTCCATAACTCCCAGACTTCACCGGTCGGCGCGTCATTCTTGAACACATCGGCCGGCGCGGCATCACCGGTCAGGCGCGAGAGGAGTCGAATGAGAAAGCCGGTCCCGGCGATGCCCCCGAGCCCAATCATTCCATATTGGAACATTCGCCGGCGGCTTAACGCTGGACCGGATGGGTTCATGGCGAGTTGGATATAACTTTAGTTGTGGCATGAGGATGGTTTCGTCTCTTGATCCAACCCCAGCGCTGGAAGGCCAGATACACGGCCGGCACCACATGCGCCACCAAAAGCACCAACAACGGCAGGTGCATTAACTTGTGGATGGTCAACGCCGTCTTTTCATCCATAAAACGGCTCATGCCAAATCTACCGCTCATGATGTAACCGGTTATGAGGAATAATATCACAAGTAAGAGCAACGGCCAACTGCTCCAGCGGACCACTCGAAGAAACACGTAATCGAGGCGCTTCATCGATCTTCGACTCTTAACAATGATCGAACCCACGTTCGATGCTACCCGTAGCAGCCGGTGTGAGCCGGCTCTGACTCTTCTTTCCCCGCATCAACATCCCGAATCGCGCTCCAAAATTAATGATCGAACTCGCGTTCGATGCTACGCGAAACAATTGGGGCCCTAATCTGCATTTTGGAACAACTCCGCCCAGTGTTTCTTGGCCGGGTCCGTGCTCTGGGCATAACCCGTCATCCGCTTGGCGAAACCCCGGTACATTTCCAGGGCTGCCCTTTCGTAAAACTTGAGGATCGACGCGCGTCTCTCGGGCGTGATCGGGCGGAAGTAGCCCGGACCGGGATTTATGGCGGAGCGTTCCCGCCACGCCTGGATGGCGCCGAGGGCCTCACGGACAAATGCGCGCTCGAATTCCGCGCCTTTCTCCTCAGCTAATGACTTGTCCATCACCGTCAACACGGCGTAGGGCTTCTTCAACGAGTCCGGAAGTTCAGCCTGTGCTCCGGACGCAAGGTTCGAGGCCGCGGCAGGCGAGGCCACCGCCGGCACCGGTTCGGTGCCCCAGCCGCCCTCGGTAACGATCTCGATCTCGGCTTTGATCGGCAGCTCATCGTACGGCAGGAACACCTCGTCCGTGGACTCGACCTTGAACGCCTTGCCGTTCACTGCAACCGACTTGACCTTCGGCCCACCGTTGCGGCAGGAAAGGTATAGAGATTTCTTGCCGAAGAAGACGGGTTGCTTCTGGACGTACTCGGTAATCGAGGCCGGCACGCGCGGCCGGAGGACCAGGCCGTCCGATCGATAATCGTAATCGAACAGGCCGCGGACGGTTGCGGCGGGGATGGCAAAGTTATCGATCATGACCGCCACGCCGCCAACTTGATTGTTCCCGGTGTCGGACCAGGGATTGCGCGTGTTCTCGCCTCGTTGCGACCATGGTGCATCCATCCGGAAATCCTTGGCCCATTTCATGGCGCGCTCGGACGACCGGCGGATATCGGAAAACTTACCAAGCCGGTAATACATCAGGATCGCGCGTCCTTCGACCGTCCCCCAAACCCCGCCGTTGACCCAGTCCCCGAAAGTAGTGAAGCCGGTTCCCACATTGGTGCTGCCGTAATTCCAATAGGTGTCGTCCAGACCGGGCGCGTTGACCAGGAGGAAGTCGAAAGGCCGAATCGCGGGGTAATCCTCGATTTCCTTGTAGATCGATCGGGCGGTCGCGTCGTCGACCACGCGGAGCGCCGCGGCGTCTGCGTTGGCCACGCCTTCGAGGTAGCCGAACTTTGCTTGCCCAACCACACCGTGTTTCACTCCATCCGGTTCGAGGGATTTGACGAAATAACCCGCCGGGGTCAACAAGAGAGGAAGCGACTCCCGCGTGATCTTCTGACGGTGCTCGTATTCAGCCAGCTTTTCCCTGTCGCCGTCGAGCTTGAACAACTCCACCATTCGATCCAGCGCCGCGAGATAAGTAATGGACAGGCCGGCCAGGTATCCTTTTACGAAGGTGCCATCCGGTTGTTTGACGCCGCCGTAGCTGGGGGCGAGGAGGTTGCACGCCGGCCCAACGAGGAAGAGGTTATTTTTCGGATCACGGGTCTTTTCGATACAGTCGCAGGCCCGTTCCATTTTCGGCAGATAATAGGCAATCGCTTTCCGATCACGGTGAGTCAGCAGGATTTCCGCCTGCATCACGACGCCCGCCGCTGTGGCCTCGTAGAACCAATCGTGTATCTTCACGTTGCCGTCGCCCTGCCTGTAGGCAATGCCCGTGGGACCGGCGCAGTCGCCCAGGCAGCCGTCGGGAGCCACCAAGTCCCAGAGCGGATTGGCGTTGGAATGGTCACCCCAGAGGCCCATTCGTCTGCCGTCGCCCTGGTTGTTCCAGAAGAGGTCCCACGAATGCTGCAGCGTAGTCGACCAGGGCTCGGACAAGAATGGCGTGGCGGCATAGGAGAACCCGTAGCTGTTTTGAATCCACCACGCGCCCCAGCCGGCGCCCTCCTCGAACGTATCCCAGTCGGCCTTGTAGAGCATGGTCAGGTTCGGGAGATCGGGATTCGCATGGAAAAAGGCGAACGATTCGTCGATCAACTTGAGAAAACCAACGTCGCCGGCGCCTTTGCAGTATTTGCCTTCATATCGGCTCGAGGCGGCGGGCGCGGGCGCCGCGTTTGCGCCGGGAGTTTCATCAGCGTAAAGGCGATCGTTTGAATCAAGCGCAAGAGCGACTCCAGCCAGGGCGATCACCCAAACCGAATTGAATGTTGTTTTTCTCATGATAGTTCCTCTTAAAGTTTAAACGATTCGGATCGAGACGGTCTCGAAGCCACCGGGTTGTTACGGTTACTCCCCAGACCGTGGGATACTGGGCGGAGCGATGCAATCGAACCACTCGACCGGCCAAAGCCCCAGGCGCTCAAAGCCATTGGGGAGTGTTTGCTCGAACTGGACGTAGGCCTGGACCTTGCCTTTGGTGACGAAGGTGCCCGGCATTCCGAGAGTATAACCCATCAACTTGCAGTCCTCGAAATCCAGGTGGAGCTTGTCAGCCGCGAGATCGCAGCGTAGGACGGCAATTCCATAGGGATGCGCAAGACGCGGCTGGGAAAAATTGAGCGCGATCAGGCGGCAATCCTTGAACTTCACCCGGTTGTAACACTCGCCGTTCACGCCATTCATCCGCAGGGCGCAAGCGGGGCCAACTATGGTGCAATCCTCGAAGACGGCGTGCGGCCAATCGGGCATCGAGTCGCGGCTTTCGCTTCGGATATAGACGGCGCCGTCGTCCACCCAGCGGTCCAGGTTCATAAAGTAGGAGTGGCGGAACAGGACCGGTTCATCCTTCCGCGGTGTGTGAGCCGCCACGTAGGCTCCGGCGAACCGCCCGATCCCCACGGAGTCCTCGACCACAGCCGAAAATTCGACACCTTTCATCCCATTGCCAATGTCCCAACCAATGCCCCCTTCAGACCCGGTAACGTACAATCTTCGGACGACCCACCGGTCCCAGGCAACGCCCGAAAACTGGTTGTCGCTCCGAAACACCGCCCACCAATCGCACGACTTCAGACCCGATTCAGGCTCGGTGGACTTAACGATCTCGAATCCATTTCCCGTTCCCCAGGGAACAGTGGCGCGAACTGCCACGCCGGGGCAACCGCCGTCGATCACGACCCAGCCTTTGGCTCCGGAGCCCAGACTGCCGTCGAAATCGCTCATGAGGAGATTGTATGCGCCCTTGGCGCCCTTAAAAGCGGGATAGAGGTTTGCCTCGACATAGGTATCCGGGCGGATGAGGATGCGGTGTCCGCCCTGCGAGTCAGGCACGGCGAGCAAGGCGGCGTTGATAGTGTGAAATGCTTTTTGCCAACTGCTGCCGTCGGAATTATCACCCAACTTGGACACATAAAACGTGACGCCTCTCCGTCCCGTATAGCCGGGCGTCGAGGGATCGTATGGGACCGGGGCCAGGGTGTCCCGACTCGGTTCACCAATCCGGTTATGCCTTGGGCTTTCATTACCGGGAATCGCGAGTTTGCTCAGGACATCCACAGGCAACAGCCCAAGTCGTTGGAATCCTTCGGGAACCGGTTGCCGGTATTGGACATAGGCGCGGACCGTGCCTTTGGTGCTGTAGGTGATCCGGTCCGGACCGGCACTTCCCGTTCCGAACAGCCGGCAACCTAGAAGGGTCGAGTTCTCCAAATCGACATGCAGGAAGCCCAATTGAGCCTCAGGCGAGTCGCTGCAAATGATGCCCGTCGAACACTGGCCGTGAGGCGGTGAGAAGTTCAGCACGATCAGCCGGCAATCCTTGAACTTGATCCGCGTGTTCCGCGCGCCCGTTTCTTAGAACGCGCACCGCGTTGTCGGCGCTGACAAAGGTGCAGTCATCGCAAATGGCATCCGGGTAATCCGGCATCGAACGGTGGCACGACCCCACGCCTAACGCGCCCGCCCCTGCCCCCCAATCCAGACACATCAGGTAGCACCGGCGGAAGACAATTGGCTCCGTCTCGCGAATATCCGGGCAGCCGAACCCGCCGCCATAGGCGCGTCCGATCCCCACACAGTCCTCGACAATCACCGTGAACTCCTGTCCACTATCGCCGCCAACGTCCCAGAACAAGCCCGCATCGCCGCCCGCGGCGTAGAGATTTCGAAGTATCCACCGGTCCCAGGTAAGGCGTGAGGAGCGTGAACCGCCATGGTCGGAAGGAGGCGCAATCGCGCGAATGGTCTGCCAGTGGTCATGACTCTTGAACCCTTTCGCCGGGTCGCCGGAATCGATAACAATCCTCCCTGTCGCCCCCGAACCCAGGGTGCCGGTCGAGTCACCGATCAAGAGGTTGTAGGCACCTTTTGCGCCCGCGTAGTCGGGATACAGATTCGCTTCGACGTAGGTGTCCGGACGCACCACGATACGGTGCCCGCCTTTGTCGTCCGGCACGGCGAGCAAGGCGGCCTGGATGGAATGAAATGCCTTCCCCCAACTGCTGCCGTCAGAGTTGTCGCCTCGCTTGGATACGTAAAGCGTAACGCCCCGCCGACCGGTATAGCCGGCTGCAGCCGGGTCCCAAACCGCCCCGTTGAGTGAGCCCATCGTGAAACCGAAAACAGCCAGAGCGACCAAGGCGGACAGGATGAGCCGATTCGACCGGAGGCTGCCTTTTAACAGGGCATCGAGCAAGGAGAAATGCTTTTCGACTCGGTTCATTTCGCGAGCATATTTCGCGACGTGAACGGTGTCAAACGGATAGGAAACCGGCGCGTTTCGTAGCACAGACTTCCTTGTCTGCTGTGTCGCGGGTTTCCAACCCGCATCGAGTCGCGCCGCTCAACGCTCTGCCGATTTGGAAATCGGCGACACAGCAGGTTAGGAAACCTGTATAGCCACGCCTGCGATGTCGACCACCGGCTTGGTCCGCCAGCCCAAGAAATCCCCGCCTCAAGCGCCGATATTCCTCGCGATAAGCACAACGATGGTAACGATCAGCATCAGCCCACTGGGCATGAATTTCTTCGTTTGGCTCAGGCGGACGGCGAATATGACCAGCAAAATCGCCATGATTATATTTGCCATGTTGCGCGCGAAGGCGGGCTGCAGCACCTCCGGTATCGCCGCCAGCGCAAGCAATGCCGCGAACAGGGCCGATACTACGAGTGAGATCTTGCTTTTGGCCTTAAAGAACCCAATCAGCCCGCCCAACAAGAGTAAGATGACGTAAGCCCAGAGAATCAGGTTGGCATATGTTTCCATACCGGCGGTAACATGCCCCAAGTTCAGGTTACAGCCAAGTTCTGTTTCACATCAAAAATGGACGGTGAGCCGGATAGTGCCGACCAGCGCATTGGGGTATTGGCCGCCGGGATGAATGATGTATTGCAGATCGGGCATCAGCGTCGCCCATGGCGTAAGCTGCAACCTGTAGAAACCTTCCAGGGCCAACTCGAACGAGTGCGGCAGTCCCGCCGGCGGGCTGACATGGGCATATTGCGGGCTGAAACCGGCGATGTCAGCAGAGCGCCCGGGAAATAGACCGGTCCACGTAACGCCCCAGCCGAAGTGCTCGTCGGTCGGGTTTACAGTTGATTGAGTACGTCCGTATTCGAGGAAGGTCCGCACCCCGCGGCCATGCTCTGTTGCGCCGTCAGGCTGCCACAAGGTTTGATCGAGAATCGCGTAATACCCATAGACACCTTGCTGGGACGAGCCGTCGAGCCTGGTAAACGTGCCGGTATGCCCCCAGCTTCCAAGCCGCAGGTTGCCTTCGTGCTCAAGCAACGGCGCCTTCTGCCATCGCAACCCGGTCTCGCCAATAAAAAACATCCCGGACGCACTCGACTGCGCATCCTGAGGATGGCCGATGAAGTTGCCAAACCCGACTGAACGATTGGCATAAAAAGCGCCGAGGCTGGCGTAATAAGACTTGTTGGGCGTGAGAAACACATTCAAAGCCGGCATTGGATCGGGAGTGGTTGGGAACACGAAGACAGTCGGGCTGACCTGGGTCGAGCTATTGAGGAATGGCAAGCCGTTGTCGATAACGCTGAACTCGGAGTTGGCATCCACCTTGCCGAACTTGAGCCGCAACTTGTCATCCAAAAGCTTCTGCTGATACCACAACTCGAATAACTGGAGGTAACGCGGGGCGTTTTGCTTGTCGAAAACTTGCAGGTCACCCACCAAATCAGTCGATGGATCCTGCCCCGCGTGGTCTTCGAGGTCGGCATAAAACATCCCACCCGGCCATTGGATCAACCTCTCCGTGTCAAGTTCGAGGTTCAGGTCAAAGGTCGAGGCTCCGATAAGGTCCGGATTCCCCAGCCCGCCCTGAAAGTTCTTGAAGCCTTCGAGAATGAGACTGGAATCGAAACTGACTCCGGCCTGTTTCAATTGCTGGCGAGCGCCCCACCAATCGCCGGTTGCTTTGGCGGCAAAGGCCGGGCTATCCAGCAGACCCGGCAGCGGCGCGCCTGTCAGCGCGGGAGTGCCGCCATGCGGGTCCGTGGACTTTGCCTCGGTTATCATGGCGATTACCAGCAAGGCCGCGGCGGCGCGCGCAGCCCGGCCCGTCAAACTTGTCCTTCGGCGACAATTCATGGGCTCATCGGCTGGTCAACCTCGGCGGCGTCTTCGTCTGAATCAGGTCTTCCAAACCACCCATAACGCACCGTCAGAGGCGGGAGCACCAGCAAATTGATTGCGGTCGAAGTCACCAGGCCTCCGAGGATAACGACAGCCATTGGGCCCTCAATTTCACGCCCGGCGGCGTGACTGCCCAGGGCAAGCGGGAGCAGGCCAAAAGCGGTGACGAGCGCAGTCATCAGGATCGGTGCCAGCCGTTCAGAAGCGGCGCGCCAGGCCGTTTCCGGTCCCCAGGCAAGGCCCTCGACCGATACCAGGTGTTCGTTGTGTGAGAACAGCATGATCGACGTGCGCAGGGTGATGCCAAACACGGTCACGAAGCCGACCAGCGATCCCAATGAAAGCACGCCTCCCGTTATGAACGTGGCGAGTATGCCTCCCGTCAACGCAAACGGCAGGTTCAGCAATAACAGCAGCACATTCCGATAATTCCTGACCCGGATGAATAACAGAATCACAATCCCCAAACCCGCCAGCAGCGAATGGACAAGCAAATCCTGCCGGCTCCGGGCAGCCGCCTCAGCCGTGCCGGTAAACTCGACATAGGTCCCTGCCGGCAGCGACACCCGCTCCCCAATCGCTTTCTTTGCCTCCGCGATAAAGGAGTCCATGTCACGCCCGGTAACGTCGCAGGTAACCGCCTGAACCCGCCTTGTCCCATCGTGCAGAATATCGTAACGGCCGGACGTCTGATAAATGTCAGCCAGGTCCTGAAGGCGGACATACACGCCGTCGGCGCTGCGCACGGGGACGTTGCCGATAGCGGCGACGCTCTTGCGGTCGTTGGGGGCGAGCAGGACCGCCACATCGAAGACCTGGTTTCGCTCATAAACCTGCCCGACAACACTGCCTTGATAAGCCGCGTGGACGGCATCGAGCACCTCGAGTGGATCGAATCCCCACAGGTTAAGATCGTCCTTGCGCAGGCGAATCATCATCTGGGGTGTCCCGCTGACTGATTGAAGCTTGACATCCGCGCTGCCGGGTATGCCCTTGAGCAGGCGGGAAATCTCGCGGCCCTTTCGGTCCAGGACAGCCAGGTCGCTGCCGAACAGGTTAACAACCACCGAGGCCGTATAGCCGGAGAGCGTCTCCTCGATCCGCTCGCTCAGAAACGTCTTGATGGAGAAGCTCAGACCTGGGAACGACGCCAGGACCTTGCGAACCTCGGCCGGCGAAAACCGGGCCGGTCGGCCCTTCTCCGGGCCAAGGCTCGCGTCGATCTCACTCTGGTGCGTCCCGCGCGTCGATGATCCCTCATTGGCACGTCCGGTTTTCTGGGAAACCACCCGCACCGACGGTATGGTAAAGAGCGTTCGAGTCACCTGGCGTCCCAACCGCAGGGATTCTTCGAGTGAAGTGCCCGGCATCGCCGACATGTGCACGATGAAATCCCCCTCCTGCAGTTTCGGCAGAAATTCGCCGTGCAGAAAAGGCAGCGACGCCAACCCGATGCCGAGAAGCAACAGCACCCCTCCCGCCGCCCACCCGGGATGCCGTGCCACCCGCGGCAGGATTTTCGCGTAAACCGCCTTCGACCACCGGACAACCGGCGGTTCATACTGCCGGAGGTCCTGGCGTCCGAGGAGCAGGAGCGATAGAGCCGGCGTCACAGTGAGAGCCACAATCAACGACGCCATCACCGCCAGGATATAGGCAATGCCCAGCGGCGCAAATAGCCGCCCCGCCAAACCGGACAGGGTAAGAACAGGGATGAAAACCAGCACCG
>JAMCZD010000244.1 GCA_023473405.1 Candidatus Omnitrophota bacterium | reverse complement strand
GGGGGCGGATTCCCTGCTGGATTTTTCGGCGGAGGTTACCCTCGATGGCGAACCGCTGACCGATGAGGAATGGCAGGGATTGCTTAACGCGGTGGACGGCCTGGCGCTGGTTCGCGGCAAATGGGTTGAAGTGGACAAGGAAAAGCTTCAAGAGGCGCTGGCGCATTGGAAAACCGTTGAAAAGATGGCCCGCCGTGATGGACTGACCTTTTTCGAGGGCATGCGGCTTCTTGCGGGTTTTCAACCAGGCGCAGCCAATACAGGGTCGGGTCTTGAAGCAGACACGGCGCGTGAATGGTCGGGTGTTCAGGCGGGCAGTTGGCTCGATGAAGTATTAATGGAACTGCGTGATCCGGCGCGCATCGCTGCGCAACAAGAAATTCCAGGTTTGAAAGCCCAACTGCGTCCTTACCAAGTGATCGGAGTGAACTGGCTTTGGTTTCTGTCGCGGCTGGGTTTGGGCGGATGCCTGGCAGACGACATGGGCCTGGGCAAGACGCTCCAGACGCTGGCCTTGCTGCTGAAGCACAAATCAAGCGCAACTCCCGACAGTGACGAGACTCTGTCTCCGGACGCCCGCAGAGAAGTCTCTCCGGGACGCGGCCCAGCAAGCTGCGACAGTCACGATCAAGTCAATCTGCCGCCGCAGGCGAAGTCGCTCGCCAAAGGAGAGACAGGAAAGAGTGCTTCCACGCGCCTGCCCAGCCTACTTGTGGTGCCCGCGTCTCTGCTGGCCAATTGGCGGGCGGAAATTGAGCGTTTTACGCCCTCGATCAGATTCGCCATTGTGCATCCGTCCGAATCGGACAACCTCGACGCCCTCTTGAATTCAACGGTTTGCCGCCGGGCTGACCTGGTCATAACGACGTATGGCATGCTGGCGCGTTTGGACAAACTCCGGCGGCGTGAATGGAATCTGGCGATCCTGGATGAAGCCCAGGCAATAAAAAATTCCAGCACACGCCAGGCTCGAGCGGTCAAGGAAATCAAAGCGTCGAGCCGGTTCGCCCTCACCGGGACCCCGGTCGAAAACCGTCCCTCGGACTTATGGTCTATATTCGATTTCCTCAATCCCGGTTTGCTCGGTTCCGCCGGCGTATTCAATAAATTCATTCGCGCCCGGGAAAGCGGCGGCCATCCGGACTACGGGCCGCTGCGCGTCATCACGCGCCCTTACATCCTGCGGCGCCTGAAGACGGACAAGCGCGTCATTGCCGATCTGCCGGAAAAGACCGAGGTGCGCGCCTTTTGTTCGCTGACTAAAATCCAAGCCGCGCTTTACCAGAAAGCGGTGACGGACTTGGCCGACGGTCTTAAATCAGCCGATGGCATCCAGCGCAAGGGCCTGGTCCTGGCCTTTATCATGCGATTCAAACAAATCTGCAATCATCCATCGCAATGGCTCAACGATGGCGCATACGCGCCGGAGGCCAGTGGCAAGTTTGCCCGGTTGCGCGAACTAGCCGAGGAGATAGCGGATCGCCAGGAAAAGGTGCTCGTGTTTACACAGTTCCGCGAGATAGCGGAGCCGCTGGTTGCTTTCTTAACCGATGTCTTCAATCGGCCCGGCTTGCTCTTGCACGGCGGCACGGCAGTCGCCCAACGGCCGCGGCTGGTTGAATTGTTTCAGCGGGATGACGGCCCGCCGTTCTTTGTTCTTACAGTCAAGGCGGGCGGCACGGGTCTGAACTTGACCCAGGCCGCCCAAGTCATCCATTTCGATCGCTGGTGGAATCCCGCCGTCGAGAACCAAGCCACCGACCGCGCCTTTCGCATTGGGCAGAAACGCAATGTCCTGGTGCACAAATTCGTGTGCCGCGGTACCATCGAGGAGCGTATCGACCAAGTTATCGAGGACAAGAAATCGCTTTCGGACGAGATACTCGAAGGCGGCAGTGAAAAGCTGCTTACCGAAATGAGCAACGATGAATTGCTCCGATTCGTTGAGCTTGACTTGCAGCGTGCAACCGAAGGATAAGAAAGAACAATCATGAGCTGGTACAATTTCGGATTTAGACCCTACGTGTCGGTGGCCGAGCGCCGCCGCAGAGCGCAACGCGAGATGGACAAGCTTGCCAAGAAAGGCAAGGTCATCCGTCCCGTAACGCTCGAAGGCCGAACCATTGCGAGCACCTTTTGGGGTAAGGCCTGGTGTGATAACCTCGAATCCTACATGGACTACGCCAACCGCCTGCCCCGTGGACGCACTTATGTCCGGAACGGATCGGTGGTGCACCTGGATTTGCGGCCTGGCGAGATCGAGGCGATCGTGAGCGGCTCCGAGCTCTACAAGGTCAAAATAAACCAAGGCCCGGTGGCAAATTCGAAATGGAAGGCCCTATGCCGCGAGTGCGCCGGTGGGATTGGTTCGCTGGTCGAGTTGCTGCAGGGGCAGCTCTCCGACCGGGTTATGGACATCATTACCCGCAAGGAGACCGGTCTGTTTCCCTCACCCAAAGAGATAAAGCTGGACTGTTCATGTCCGGACTGGGCGACCATGTGCAAACACGTTGCCGCCGTTCTCTATGGAGTCGGCGCACGTTTGGACGAGAGCCCCGAGCTGCTCTTTGTCCTGCGATCTGTCAACTACGAGGAATTGATTACCCATGCGGCGGCTGCGACCGATCTTGCGGCCAAAACTGCCGGCGACGGTTCCGAACTATCCGAATCCGAAATGGCCACCGTATTCGGCATTGAGCTGGATACTGAAACCAAGACGGCAAAGAAACGCACCGCTACCCCTGCCAAACCCAAGCCGCCAGCCAAAACAACCAAGGATTCAACGGCTAAAGCCCGCCCCAAGGCCAAGGCCGCCGCACATCAGCCCAAGACGAAGAATAAGGGCAAGCGGAATTCAGGTTCCATTGTAAATTGAGCATTGAAAATTGGTTATTTTTCATTGAAGAAAGTGAGCGTCGCCATGGCGCAATCCTGCAACGGAGTAGCCGCTCTGCATTCAATAACAAATGGCAGATTCTCAATGATCAACGCTCAATTAAGGGTGCTCAACCTGGGCGCAATTGGAGAATCCATCTAAGGCTTTGCCACACTGGGGCCTTGGTTGAACCTAACTCCCCAGCACAGTCTGGGGAGTAAGACGCGTTGGCATCGTGCCGGGTATGGCTCGAGTGTGAAATGGAAACCTGGCTCGATCAATCTCGGGCAATCGAGATTCGAACGTTGACGTCAGACTATGAAAATTAATTTCTGGACGGCCGTGTTGTGCGCAACGTTGGGGACAATTGCAGTCCGTGCCGATGAACTGGCTGATGGGTTCGTCCATCCGCCAGACTCGTCCCGGCCCCAGACCTTCTGGCATTGGATGAACGGGAATGTGTCCCGGGAAGGTATCACCGCCGACCTTGAAGCCATGAAGAAAGCGGGCATCGGCGGTGTCTTCCTGTTCGTTATCGAAGGCCAACTGACGGAGTCTGTCCCGGTTTACCTCGACAAGCCCGTACGGCATCTCACGCCGGAGTGGTTTGCCATGGTTCGTCACGCGGCAGCCGAGTGCAAGCGATTAGGCATTGAACTCTCGCTGATGAATTGCACCGGGTGGACCACCTCGGGCGGCCCATGGGTGCCCCCGGAGAAGTCCATGATGCGCATTGCCTGGAGCGAGAAATACCTCAAAGGCCCGGGCCGCCTCTCCGGGCCACTCCCGAAGCCGCCGTGTGATTATGCGAATTACCAAAACCTGACCAAGACCAGGCCGCACATCCGCGAATCGGCGCCTCCGGACCAGCGGTTCTATCGCGACGTCGCCGTTTTGGCCTATCGCCTGGACCAATCCGCAGCGCGGACAGCCGCCCTTTGGCCACCCAGGCTCACCGCCAGCGAGCCCGCCGAGCATCCGCAAAATGCAGTTGATGGCGATGGTGCGACCGCCGTGGCTCTCAAGGCAAAGGGATTCCTCCAATTGGATTTCGGCGAGCCGGTGGCGGTCCGCGGGGTCGAGTACTTGGGCGATGGTTGCGCCCTCGAATCGAGCGAAGACGGAACAAACTGGAGTAAAGTCGCCGATCTTCCCGGTCCGCGGACCTGGGATTATCCGCAGACCTTGCCCATGCCTGCAGCCAAGGCACAATACTTTCGCTTGTTCTACCCCACTGGCGGGTCGGTCAGGGACGTGAAACTCTCGGGGGATTCACTCGTGCAGGACTACCAACCGAAGGCCTCTTTTCATGGCGTTTGGACCGATGTCAAAACGGCCGAAGACAGGATCGGTTCCCCCACCCCGCCCTGGGCAACGGCAACCATCAAGGCCAAGGACGTCTTAAACCTGAGTCATTACCTCCAACCCGATGGAACCTTGGACTGGACGGCGCCGGAAGGGGATTGGATGATCGTTCGCCTTGGTTGCGCGCCCATCGGCAGGCTCAATGCCCCTTGCGCCCGCGAGTTTGCCGGGCTGGAATGTAACAAGCTCGATCCCGAGGCCGTCGAGTTTCACTTCAACCACTACGCCGGGCGTGTGGCCGACGAATTGAAGGACCTGGTCGGCTCCGGTTTCGATGCCGTGCACGTGGACTCATGGGAGGCGGGTGATTTGAATTTCACGCCAAAATTCGTCGATGAATTCCGTCGACGTCGCGGCTACGATCCCACTCCTTACCTGCTCGTCCAGGGTGGTGGACGTGTCGTGGACAGCCCGGCCATTGCCGACCGCTTTCTCTGGGATGCCAGGCGAACTATAGCAGATCTGCTTGCCGATAATTACTTCGGCAAATTCGAAGAACTATGCCACCAACGCGGACTCAAGTTCCAAGGCGAGATCGCCGGGGTGATGGTCCAAACAACCGTCGATCAGTTGCAGATCAAGGGACGCTGCGATTTGCCTATGGGCGAGTTTCAAATGCCAAATTGCGTCTACGGTGATAATTGGGCCCGATGGGATACCCGCGAGGCCGCCTCGGGCGCTCATATTCACGGCAAACCCATCGCCGCCGCGGAGGCCTTCACCACGTTCGATCGATGGATGACCGATCCCTACGCGCTGAAAGGCATCGGCGACCTCGCCTTCTCTATGGGAATCAATAGGCTGGTGTTCCATACCTGGGCGCTACACCCCTGGCTCGACCGCGCCCCCGGCATGACCATGGGCCCTTTCGGCGTGAACTTCAGCCGCATGAACACCTGGTGGGGCCGCCCTGCAAAGGCCTATATCGACTACCTCCGCCGTTGCCAATACCTCCTCCAACAAGGCCGGCCAGTCGCCGATATCCTTTACTTCTACGGCGAAGGCGCCCCCAATACCCTGCCGCCCAAACCCCTCGTCAAGCCACCCCTGCCCGATGGCTATTCCTATGACGGCTGCGACGCCGAGACTCTCCTTTCACAGGTCCAGGTCAACGAAGGGCGGTTAATGCTCACCAACAGCCTGAGTTATCGAGTCCTGGTCTTGAAGGACGATCCGCACATGACACCCGGGTTGCTCGTGAAGCTTCGAGACTTGGTCCATGCCGGCGCAACGGTCATCGGCCCCAAACCAATCGAGTCGCCTAGCCTGAAAGATTATCCTCGATGCGACGAAGAAGTGCGCAAGTTGGCCGACGAGGTATGGGGCGGTATTGATGGCAAAACGGTGACTGAGCACACCTTCGGCGAGGGCCGCGTCATATTGGGAACCCCGGTCGGCGAGGTCCTGAAGTCCATGAACATCCATCCTGATGTCGAAATAGTCGCGAGCAACGGCGTTGGCCCGATCGAATGGACTCATCGCCGCTCGGGAAACGCCGACATTTACTTCATATCCAATCAGCAAAACATCATCGATCACGGCGTGTCACTGGAAATCTGGGAGCGCCGTTACGCGTCCTTCGACATCAACGAACTGGAAAAAGACACCGCCCGATTCAAGGCCTCCTTCCGCATCGCCGGCAGGCAACCTGAACTCTGGGATGCCGTCCGCGGTACCCGGCGCGATCTACCCGCGTTCAGTATCGATCACGACCGAACCATCGTGCCGCTTTCAATCCCTCCTTCGGGGAGCTGTTTCATTGTCTTCCGCCGCGCTATACAACCCGATCAAACGAAGTCGCCCAGCAGCAAATACTTTCCCGAATTAATGAGAACCGGCGAGATCGAAGGAGCGTGGACGGTTGTTTTTGATCCCAAATGGGCCGGGCCCGGACGAGTAACCTTTGATGCACTCGTGGATTGGACCAAACGGCCCGAGCCCGGCATCAAATTCTATTCGGGCCGGGCGACTTACCGAAAGAGTTTTGACGCGGCACCGGAAGTCTGCACAACCGGAAAACGGGTATTTTTGGACCTGGGATCGCTGCGATCGCTGGCTGAAGTCAGGCTGAACGGCAATGACCTGGGCGTTCTCTGGTGCCCGCCCTGGCGGGTCGAGGTGACCGGGCTTTTGATGCCAACAGGCAACACCATCGAGATCGACATTGTCAACGTGTGGGCCAACCGGGTCATCGGCGACGCCGCCTTGCCCAAGGAACAGCGGGCGACCTGGACCTCGCTCGGTGACACCATCATGGCCTTGAAGCCGGGCAATAAACTCGTCCCCTCCGGTCTATACGGGCCAGTTGGTTTATATGTTGAGGAGAATTAAAAATGAATTCTTAACGAACGAACATCGACAACCTTGCGATGTGCAGCAATGAACTCGGCGTTAACTCATAATAGGAATATCATGAAAAAAGCAGTATCCAATTTCGCGGTTTGCATCAGCATCGTGTTGTTTTTTTCCATCCTCCGCAGTTGCCCTCCCCTGTATGCCTCCGGCCTTCGGCCAACTCTCCGGGACGAGGGCAATTTCATTACCCTCGAGAATGACTACTCGAAATTCGTCCTGAATAAAAACGGTCAATCGCAGGCCCTTATCGACAAGGAAAGCGGTCGCGATTATTTGGACCACTCCGCCCCGATCGATTTCATGACCGTCAGGAAGGGGAACGTGGAGTTCGGTTCGTCGCGCCTGGAGCGGAATGGCGAAATCATCGACGTGGACTTCGAAGGTTCTGGCGTTCACGCGCAAATCCGCATGAGAGCTTACCCGGGATATTATACGGTCGAGGTATTATCGATAAACCAGAACGTGCTTGACGCCCTGGTCATTGCCGATCTCCCCACAATCATTTCGGAACGGGTCGCAAGGAACCAACTGATTTCGGAGCACAGCATGACGATCAACGTTGCCAGGGACGATCACTTCGGCATCTCGCTCGAGTCACTCAACCTGATGACCGACAGCGACGTGCTGAAGTATGAACCGGCTGCATTCAAGGCGGTCTGCTATCCGCGATATGGCATGGTCGGTGCCAAGGCCGCCATACTAACCGGCCCGGCCGATAAACTGTTGGAATTGATAGGCGACATGGAGGTCGAACAGGGCCTTCCGCATCCCACCTTCAACGGGGTATGGGGAAAAATATCCGACGAAGTAAAAAAGTCATATCTGTTCGTAGACTACACGGAACAGAATGTGGACCACGTAATTGATATCGCAAAAACGGGAGGATTTTCCTATATCCTAAACTACGGCGACATTTGGGCCGCATCCAACGGCAAATTCGAGGTCAACAAGAAATTCTTCCCGCACGGTCTCGATGGCGTAAAGGCCGTTATGGACAGGATTCACGCCGCCGGGCTGAAGTGCGGCGCCCACATCATGTCGGGCTGCATCAGCAGGAATGACGCCTATGTGACGCCGGTGCCAGATCCACGATTGGTCAAGGATGATATGCGAGTTCTTGCCGCGGACATTGCCGCCGGCGCAACCAATATTCCTGTAACCGATACTCCCGCCGGCCTTCCATTGGCCGATCTTTACGGGGCCTCGAGCGGCACTGCGATGGTCATTGACCGTGAAATTATCCGCTATCGAGGTCTTAAGACTGAACCGCCATTTGAGCTGTTGAACTGCGAACGGGGTGTCTATGGCACCAAGGCCGAGGCCCACTCGAAGGGCGCCAGAATCTATCACCTTTACCAGCGCTGGGGTCTGTATGCAGCCGATGTGAACACGGACATGGCTGAAGAAGTTGCCCAGCGTGTCGCCGATATCATTAACTACTGCGGGTTCGACCAGCTTTATTTCGACGGTCTCGATGGTGTCGAGGCAAACGGTCCGTTCTTTTTTAACGTAGGCAAAATGGTCCACGAAACGTGCCGGCGCTTCAATAGGTCGGTAATAGTCCAGGGAAGCAATCTGCCCCACTTCGGCTGGCATGAATTCTCCAGGCTCTATACCATTGACTGGTCATCCCTGGACCCCAAGGGGCGCACGGCTTATCATTGCCGGGAAAGAATGCAGAACGCCCGGAACAACCTCATGCCAGCCGAGCTCGGGTGGTTCGGTTTCTTTACCGAATCAAATGACACCGAAGCGACAACGCCCGATATCATCGAGTTCGTTTTGGCAAAGACCATTGCCTGGGACGTTCCCTGGTCGCTCGAAACAAGCCTCTATGCGCTGGACCATCACGGTCGCACGAAGGAAATCCTCGATATGTGCAAGACTTACGAGAAGCTCAGGCTCGATCATTACTTTTCGGAAAACGTAAAGAAGAGGCTTCGCGAATTGAAACAGGACTTCACCCTCCGAAAGGATGACGCGGGCAATTGGCAGATGCATCCCCTCGACCTCGGACCCGCCTTCTTGTCCACTAAACAGAACGGCACCAATAACGCGTGGACTATAAACAACCGCTACCGCGAGCAACCCGTCAAAGTCCGGATCAAGGCGCGCCCGTCAACAGACGATTACGGCGACCCCGAGAACATAGTCTTGGCCGGATGCGATGACGTGTCGGGATGGAAGGCAGAGTCGAACAGGGCCGACTTTACCCTCCGCATCGAGCAAAGTACCGAGCAAGTCAAGGTTGGCTCCGCAAGCCTGAAATTATCCGCCTCAAATTCGACTGATCAGCCAAGCACATGGGCATCCCGAATTCTGCAATTTAACCCTCCCGTGGACTTGTCTTCGCATCGAAGACCCGGCCTCTGGATCTATGGCGATGGCAGTGGCGCCCTTGTCGTTCTGCAATTCTCCGATAACCAGGAATGCAGCCGTGACTTCTTCATTCGATTGGATTTCTCCGGGTGGAACTACTCCGAACTCCTCGAACCGGCCCATATGTTGGAGGTCGCGGATGTCCCCCTGCCGGGATACGCCATTATGAGCGAGCGCAATTTCAATTATAATCGAGTGATTTCACTGGCACTGCTCGTTACCGACGTCCCGCCCAATAGAAGTGTCGCGTACTATCTTAGCCCAATTGAAGCCCTGCGTGAACACCCAACCACCCTCGAGAATCCTTCCATCAAAGTAGACAACCAGTCGATCGCATTTCCGGTTACGCTCGAGAACAACTGGTACCTGGAATACTGGGGCGCCGGTGATGCGACTGTTTACGACCAGGAAGGCCATACGAGGAGTACGGCCCAAGTGGAGGGAG
Organism: Candidatus Omnitrophota bacterium; assembly: GCA_023473405.1. Classification (GTDB taxonomy): domain Bacteria; phylum Verrucomicrobiota; class Verrucomicrobiia; order Limisphaerales; family UBA1319; genus JAMCZD01. The sequence continues at coordinate 1,672 of JAMCZD010000244.1, read as the reverse complement.
CTGTTCCATCCGTTTCAGCCGGCGTCAATAAGCTTGAATTCCTCTGCAATTCCTCCCCCGGGCAAAGAAGACACGCGCGCATCCAGGTGTTCACGCAGGGCGACGCTATTCCGAATCGTTAGCTGGCCGAGGTCCGGCAGTACTCATTATGAAGCTTCTTTTCACTTCGTCTCCCACTTTGTCGCCACGACTGCTCAAAAACAGGCGACAAAGTTATGGACAACGTTCGAGGGACGACGTAAGTGACAATGCCAACGGAGGTTTTCCATCGCTTGCCAAAGCGGTTACGATTGCGCTAGATTCCGCAATTAACCTGCAACGCACGACGTGGGCGAAAGTGAAGAGGCCGCTCGCAGGTCGCAGGCTTAACGAAAGGGACACGTATGTCTTTTTTCAGCTTTTATGATAATCGGTCCTGGAATAAGTGGGAAAACCGGGCAGACGAAAGCCGGCGCCGGCTGGCCGAGCAGCAGATTGCGCCGGGAGGTCCGGGCACCATTCTGAAAGATATTGAGGCTTTCATCGAGTTCGTCGGCCCGGACGGCCTCATCACCAAGAGCCGCAATGCGAGCGTGCCGGCCGACCGTCTCTCCGAACTCAACCAAAAGATAAGCCATCCCATCGCGTTGAACTTGAAGCGCGCGCTGCTGCGGGATTACCCGAACCTGGCCGGGCTCTTCATCCTGCTTCGAGTGATGGACCTGCTACAATTGCAGGGCAAGCGCTTGACACTTTGCCCGGAAGCCCTCGGATTCTGGCGGAGCCTGAATCCCACGGAACAATATTTCGCCTTGCTCGAGGCCCTGCTGTTCCATGCGCATTCCTCGGTATTGGGAAATGAGCGCAGTCGCGAAGATGCGCAAGCGTTCAGACCGGTGACGTTTTTTCTCTGCAGGCTGAGCAGTCGTTGGCTTAAGTTCGACTTTTACGAATCCTCTTATACCCTTGCAAAAAGGGGCGACATTTGGCCTTGGAACCTGTTCCTGCAGCAGCAATTGGGTCTAATCGATATCCGATCGGCGGAGTTCTCCGAAAAGGAGCGACAATACGGCCACAATCACAGTTGGCTTATTGGCGCAGCCAGGCTCACCAAGTGGGGAACCGCGATCGCTTGGGCCTTGCGCGAAATCTACGAACAGGAGAAAGCGAAGGCGATGGAAGAGGAAGCCAACGAAACCGCCGCAGGCGAGGGCGAGCGGCAACTTGAACTCGACGAACCGCCCTTTCCCCCTGCCTCTGAACGAAGCGAAACCGACGCAAGCGATGGCTTGGATGAAGACATCGGGACAGACCAGGCGCCAGAGGAATCAGAACCCGCAGCCTGCTTTGGAGTCCTTCAGCCGGTCTTCCAACTTTATTTCCCGGAATGGCAAAAGGTTTACGCACCACCGAAGCGCGAGGCCCCAACAGGAACTCACATTTTCAAGGTGAGCCTCCCCCAATGGTACAGAGGCAGCGGTGGTGTTTGGCGCCGCCTGGCAGTGCCGCCAGAGGCCACCCTCGATGAGTTGGCGGGAGCCATTCTCGACGCCTTTAAATTCGATGATGACCACCCATACGACTTCCGCTACCGCGACCATCGCGGCAGGAGCCGGGTATATAATCATCCTTTCACCGACGAAGGCCCTCACACGACAGAAATCACCATCGGGGGAATCGAGTTGCCTCTGAA
>JAMCZD010000344.1 GCA_023473405.1 Candidatus Omnitrophota bacterium | reverse complement strand
CTGGGCTTCGTCGCGGGCTGGGGAATCCACCCGCTCGATATCGCGTACTGGGGGCATCCCGGCATGGTGGACGGCCCGGTGAAGGTTGAAGGCAAAGCCATTTTCCCCACCGAAGGCGCGTGCAACACCGCCATTGCCTGGGACGTCCGCTTCAAGTTCGCCGACGGAGTGAGCATGAAATACATCGGCACCCGCAATGGTTACGACGAGGTCAATGAGATGAACGACCTCAAGCCCTGGCAGGAAAAATACGGACGCGCCATCGACCACGGCACCGCCTTTGAAGGAACCGAGGGCTGGGTCCTGGTCGACCGCGGCGCCATTCGCACCCATCCGGAAAACCTGGTCGAGGAAAAGTTCGGGCCCAACGACATCCGCCTCATCCAAAGCAGCAATCACGTCCGCAATTTCCTCGATTCCGTCAAAAGCCGCGCCGCCACCATCTGTCCCATCGAGGACTCCGTCCAAGGCGACATTCTGTGTCACCTTAGCGATATTGCCACCCGGTTAAAACGCCCGTTGAATTGGGACCCCGATACCGAGCGTTTCATCAATGACCGCGAGGCGAATCGCAGGTTGGTGCTGCGCCGGATGCGCGCCCCATGGGGGCTGTGAACATTGGGACCCGAGTGCGTCCCCGCCTGATCAGAACGGGACGCACACTCGAGCCGATTACAACGATTTTCAGGATTCAAGGCTCTCGGGGAACACGCTGGCTGGTCAATAGGCGAAAATCGAGGCCTTGCTGCGGAAGTCGTCGAGGCTCAGTTTGCCTTGGGCAAAGGCGTCCACATCCGATTTCATGACGCGGATCGTTAGAACCGAATTGGCTTGGATGGGTGGCTGGTTCAGGATAGCTAATCTTGGATCAAGACCATAGTGACGCATCATTTCAGGCGTGATTCCATATCCTATTCGCGTTGACTTGCCAACCGTAGCGACCACGGCAACCACAATTGCATCGTCAGGTTTCAGGTTACGGATATTGGTTGCCTCTTTGAGCGCCTCGATCACTGTGTCCTTAAGTTGTCGCACCTTGCCTTCGTTAAACCCTTCCGGCGGCGCGGGAGGTGCGGGAGTCGCACCGGCGGGAGTCTCGGGAGCCCCATACAACTCCTGTTTCGTTTGGTCCCAGGTCGAGCTGGTTGGCGACTTGGAGGTTTCCGGTGCCGGGTTGGGCGGGGGCACAAGGGGAAAACGCGCGTTCAAGATGAACATGGCGCCATAATCTTCCAGGTAGAAACCCCGAATCGAGGGTGTTCCGCCGAGCACATAAATCGGGATATTCATTGCTGTGGGGATTTCTTCGCGGCTGAATCTTTGCGCCAAGGCATCATCGAGAATACGCAACATGATGGTCATGTCTTCCTGAAGGTTGTCGATGGTCTTGATAGGCAACGGAGTAACCTGAACAACTAATGCCGAGTTGGTGGAGCCTCCCAACAGGCCGCTTGCGAGGGATTTTAACGAAGGCACAGTCACGCCCCCAATAGCCGCGCCTCCCAGGACCCCAAACGCCGCGCCTCCACCCGAAACCGCCGTTCCCGTTGTGTTTATCTTGAAGGTTGACGGCATCACTGACGCCGGCGGCGGGGGGGGAGCCGGCAGTGCAGGTGAGGGTGGGGCTGCTGGTGCGGATGGGGGCTGGGGCGGCACTGTTTCCTGTGCTTGCCCCATAGCCGGGCAAGCGCTGAGCAGCAGGGCGATCAACGCGCCTGCGATGGGTAAACTATTTTTCATGTGATTCATTATTTCGTTGAGGGTTTCGGGTTGAGATTTTCGGGTTGGGTCAAAACTGCCAATTGCACGAGCTGGCCTTGAGCACGCTGAAGCGCGGTCTGGGTGGCCAGGGCGAGGGTCTCGAGGTCCCGCCGCAGGTCCACATAATCCATGAGTCGCTGTGATTCCAACTCCTGGACTTGGGCATCCAGGGCTTCATACTGGGCAGATTGGATTTGCTTGAGCTGCGCGGCCAACCTGGCCCGGTCGGCCTGGAAGACCTTTTGCCATTGCGCCAACAGGTCCGCCCGGAGGGCCTGCCGGAGATCGGCGGCGAGCGCCGGTTTCAACGCAGGTTCGAGAGCCGCTTGCAGGGTCTTCAGATCAGGCGCGGCAGGCGCGGAAAACCGGCCGAAGATAAAGCCCGTGCCCAGGACTAACAGGGCGGCGATGCCCCATTTTAAGAACACTCGAGCGGTCCCGGCTGACGGGCGCGGTCTCGGTAATGGCCATTGGTTCAAGGCACGCATTGTTCCCCGCCAGGCCTCGACTTGAGCGCGGCAGGAGGCACAATCGCGCAGATGCCCCCTCATGGCGGTCCGGTCTTTTCGTGGCAGTTCCTTGTAGAGGTAGTCCATCCACTCAGCCGGTGAGGGATGGCCTAGCGGGCCTGGGTTACCTTGGGCGGATTTGGATTGAGGATCGTCTTGCATGGTGTGGATTCTTTCCGGAGTAAAAGGTTCAGATGGTGATTGAGCTGGGTCATTGCCTCGGCCATTCGCGATTTAACGGTGCCTTCCGGGATTTCAAGCACCTCGGCAATCTCGCGGAACTTGAGCTGCTCGAAGTGGCGTAGCACGAGTGCCGTGCGATGGGTCTCAGACAAGCGCAAAAGGGCGGTGCGAACCAGTTCGGCGCGTTCCCGTTGGACCAATCGCTCGTCCGGCGCAGGCTCGGGATCAACCAGGACCTCGCCGAGGCTTGAGGTTTCGCCTTGCGGGTCGTCCAGGGAACACTCGCCGCGGCGCTGGACCCGGCGCAATTCGTCATAGCAAAGGTTAAGGGCGATCCGCCAAAGGAAGGTCGAGAACCTTGCCGTTGGGACGTAGCTTTTGCGATGAACGAAGAGCCGGGTAAAGGTTTCCTGGGTCAGGTCCTCGGCACGGTGGGAATCGCCGGTCATTCGAGCGCAGAGCCCATAGACGCGCTTGCGCCAGCGGTCCATCAGCCGGGCAAAGGCGTGCGGATCCTCTTGCGACTGTACCCGCCACATTGCCTGCTCGTCGCTCAGGAAAAGTGCCGATGCCAATGGAATAAGTAAACTCCTGCTCATGAACTCGCTTCATTAGGTTAAACGCGCGCGAGATTGGTTTGGTTCGGAAAAAAGGGAAAAAGTTGATGGAATTTCGCGCTTGAAGGGGGGATAGATGATTCTATGCTCGTGCGATTCCGCGTTTAGAAACAAACGCCGCAAAGAAAGTTGAACATGAGAAAATGGCATTGCTTCATGGGGATCACGGCGGCTGGTATCCTGACGGTTTCAGGTCAGGCTCATTCACCGGCGGGTCAATTAGGCCGGTTGTTAGGCGCCTCGCCGTTCAAAATCGTTCACGAGAGCTACCTCGATCACAACTGGGACCTCATTGTGATGAAGGCCGACGGATCGGCGCCGGTCAACCTGACGCGGACACCGCATGAAAACGAGCTCTATCCGCAGGTGTCTCGGGACGGCACCAAGATTTGCTTCGAGTGCGATCAAGGGCAGGGAAGTAACGTGGTTCGGAGTGTCTACTGGATGAGCCTGGACGGTGGCCGGCGTCAGAAAGTCGCCGATCACGCGCGGCAACCCTTTTGGAGCCCGGACGGGAAGGCCATCGGCTATTTACCCCAGGAGTATCCCAAGTTCAACGCGATGGACTATTACACCAAAGGCCTCTGTAATTACGATCTGGACAGCGGCCAGACGAGGGCGCATCCGAATAGCGCCAACCTGCACCATCTTTACAATCCTAATTTTTCTCCCGACGGCAAGTGGATCGTCTCGACGGTGCACGCGGGTATGGGGTATGACCATGCAATAATACTTATCGAGGCCAACGGTGATCGCGTCTTCAATCTGGGCATCCCCGGCTGCCGGCCATGTCTCAGCCCGGATGGCCGCCAGATTGCCTGGGGCGCCGGGGACCATGAGATTGCCGTGGCGGAGATTCGGCTGGATGCGGACCCGCCGAAGGTGGTAACGCCTTGGCGATTGCGCATCAAGGACGAAGCCAATAAGATTTACCACGTTGATTGGTCGCCGGACGGTCGATACCTCAGTTTCAGCCGGGGCCCCGATGGCGAAGGTGACCCGGAAATGCCTGGCACATATCAGGCGGCTTGCGAGATTGGGGGTGTCTATGCTCCAGGCTGGGATATTTGCGCGGTGCCGGCTGATCGCAACGGCATTATTGATTTGGCTACGGCCTCGGAAGATGATTTTGTCCGATTAACCGCCAACGGGCTGAGCAACAAGGAACCGGCGTGGTTTCGTGCCGGTCTTTCTGGCCCCGCAGCACCGTGAACGCCCCTCGAAACGCGTTGCTGGCGCTGGCCTTGATGGTCCTCCTGGCCGGATGCGGGCAGTCTGATTCCGATCGTTCGAGCCGGGCTGGAAAAGACCAGGGCGTGACCGGATCGATCCCCGCGGCCGGGCGGGAACCGATTGCGGTCGCCAGCCGGTCCGGCGTTGAAATGGTTTACTTGCCGGGAGGCGAATTCATCATGGGTAACGACCACGGCAGTCCGGACGAGGCGCCCGCTCATAAAGTCAAGATCAGCGGTTTTCTCATTGACAAGTTTGAGGTTACCCAGGAGCAGTTCGCCCAGGTGCAACTGCCCAATCCCTCCCGGTGGCAGGACCATGCCAAATTGCCGGTCGAACGAGTGCGGTGGCTCGATGCCAAACGTTATTGTAACGAGCGTTCGTTGCTCGAGGGCCTGAAACCGTGTTACAACGAGAAAACCCGGGATTGGAAATGCGACTATTCGGCTTCCGGTTACCGGCTTCCGACCGAGGCGGAATGGGAATACGCTTGCCGCTCCGGATCGAGCGACGACTACGATTTTGGCACGGCGGATAAGCTGCGGCAGTACGCTTGGTTTGCCGAGAACTCGGGCGAACGGACCCACGCGGTTGGCCAGAAGAAACCGAACCGGTGGGGACTTTACGATCTCGATGGCAACGTGGCCGAGTGGTGCGAAGACGTTTACAGCCCCGATTACTACCGCGTGAGTCCCCCAAGCGATCCGCCCGGCCCCGACAGCCCCGGCAAGGATGTCCTTCGAGTAATGCGCGGGGGATCGTGGAAGGCCGGTGCGGGCATGTGCCGCGCTTCGTTTCGGCAAGGCCAGAGGACGGGTGATACCGATGCCTGTTTTTACACGGATTACTGCGGGTTCCGCTCCGTGCGGCGGGCGACTTTGAAAGAGCTGGAGGAATTGAAAAAAGCCGCTACCAAGTAGTTCGTCCTGCCTGCACCCGGCTGAAATAGGAAAGCCGTCCCATGCTGTTTCATACCTGGCCATTTTTCGTCTTCATGATGGTGGTTCTTCCGGGATTTTATCTCCTGCGCAAGACACGATTATGGATTCCCTGGCTCATGGCGGCGTCCTACTTCTTTTACGGTTGGTGGAATCCATACTACCTGTTTCTCGTGTTCTACTCCACCGCCCTGGACTATTTCGTGGTAATGTTCATGGACCATTGTCCAGTCGAGGGTGCGCGTGGGGAAACATGGGGGCGCCTGACGCGTCTGCGTTTCAACGACCGGGTGCTGCGGCGCGCCTATGTGGTGGCTGGGGCGGGGGCGCTGGCTGCCCTGGGGCTCGTGGTCGCCGGTCCGGTGACGCTTCGTCCGCTCATGGCGGGCTTGGCGCTGATACTACTGCTTATGGCGGCTGGGGCGCTGTTCAGCAACCGCCGGATTTGGCTGATCATCAGCATCGTCAATAACCTGTCGCTGCTATTCTTTTTTAAATACGCGCGGTTCGTGGTGGAGAATGCGAACGGGATTCTGGCCTGGCTGCATGCCTCGATCCGGCTGCCCGATCCTTCGACATTAATGCCGTTTGGTTTTAGTTACGTGTTGCCGGTCGGCATCTCCTTTTTCACCTTCCAGTCGATGAGTTACACCATCGACTTCTACCTGGGAAAGGTGCGGCGTGAGAGGAACTTCGTTCGGTTCGCCACTTTTGTTTGTTTCTTTCCCCAATTGATGGCGGGGCCCATTGAGCGGGCCAAACATTTGCTCCCGCAGTTGTACCAATTCCCGGCCTTTCGCTGGGAGAATATAACAGACGGTCTTTCGCTTTTCCTGGTGGGACTTTTCAAGAAACTGGCCCTGGCAAATTACCTGTCTCTCTATGTGGAGCGTGTGTATGACAATCCCGGTGCCTTCCGGGCGCCGGCATTGATCCTGGCGACGGTGGCCTTTGGCTGGCAAATCTTCTTCGATTTCAGCGGTTATACCGACATGGCGCGCGGGGTGGCCCGGTTGCTGGGGTTTGATCTGATGTTAAACTTCAACAATCCGTATTTGGCAACGGGGTTGGGCGAGTTTTGGTCCCGGTGGCACATCAGCCTTTCGACATGGTTCCGCGATTACGTTTATATTCCGCTGGGCGGAAACCGAAATGGCGTCTCGAGCATGTACCGGAATTTGTTTCTGACCTTCTTCATCTCGGGCATTTGGCATGGGGCAGCCTGGACATTTGTGATCTGGGGGACGCTTCACGCGCTGGGCGTGATGATCACTCGTGAGCTCGAACGCTCCGACTGGTATCGCGAGCGATTGCCCAGGCTGTTGAAGCAGGTCGGTGTTTTCGTCTTTGTGAGTTTTACCTGGATTTTCTTCCGGGCCGGCTCGCTAAGTGACGCCTTATTGATCGTGCGAAGGATTTTTGGCGCAGCCTGGGCGGACCCGCAATGTCCCGCCCTGATGCTCGGGTTGGTGGGCATGGTCTGGCTCTATCAATTTCTTTACGAATCTCATTTGCGCAACTGGCTGCGGACCGGGGTTGTGCGCGTCACGCTGGCTGCTGGAATGATCCTCTATATGTGCCTGTTTTCGTCCGGGGGAGGGACTTTCATTTATTTTCAGTTCTAGGCGGCCATGGGTGACAAGACTCAAGCATCGGTTTTCGGGGTGAACGCCTTCGCACGATCAATAAGGCAGTGGATTCTGTGTTTTCTTATTGTTCTGGGGATGGGCTGGTTGCTTCCGCCAGTCTGGGAACGGATCGAGACGTTCTCGCCCGGACCGGACTATCGGGTGCCATACGAGCTAAGCAGTGACTACTGGCTCTATGCCCGGCGCTTGAGCCAGGTTCGCGATCCGGCCAGGATTATCGTGCTCGGTGACTCGGTGGTTTGGGGCGAATATGTTTTGCCCGACGGTACTCTGTCGCATTTTCTCAATCAGGAGGCCGGTCAAACCAACTCCTATATCAACGGCGGCATCAATGGCTTGTTTCCACTGGCCATGGAAGGTCTCATTAAATACTATGGCGGCGCGCTTCGCCAACGGAGAGTGCTTCTATTCTGGAATGCGCTTTGGTTGACCAGCCCGAAGGCCGATCTCCAGGAGGCCAAAGAGGAAACCTTCAATCATGCCCGGTTGGTTCCCCAATTCATGCCGCGCATTCCGTGCTACGGGGCCGATATGGCCGAACGGTTGAGCATTGTTATTGAACGCGAAATCCCGTTTCTCGGCTGGGTGAACCACTTGCAAAACGCTTACTTCGACCAAAGAAGCATACTGAATTGGACCCTGGCCGATGATGGGAATGATCCGCCCAATTACCCTCATTGTTACCAGAATCCACTGGCCCAAATTACCCTGAGATTGCCAATGATGTCACAGGACGACTCCCGCCGCGGGCCGAAGAGCCCCCGGCATAAGCCGTGGTCGGAGACAACCAGCGGTAATGCGCGATTTGAATGGGTGGCACTCGACACCTCGTTGCAGTGGGCTGCCTTCAAGCGGTCCATAGAAATCCTGCGCCAAAGGGAAGACAATGTCCTGGTGGTCCTGGGCCCATTCAACGAACATCTGCTGGCAGCGGAAGACAAGCTGGTTTACCGGAAATTGCGCGATGGCGCGGAGCAATGGCTGGCGCAAAACCAGGTCCGTCACCTTGTTCCACGCACTCTGTCGTCGGAACTCTATGCCGATGCCAGCCATCCGCTCACCCAGGGTTATGCCCGCCTGGCCGGGGAGCTCTACGCCGAGCCATCGTTCCGTGATTGGCTCCGGCTTGGCGCGAATTCAGGTTCGAAACCGGGGCGCGCTAGAAGCCTTGTCCGTCAAAACCTTTTGCAGGCAGATCAATCGACGAGCTTACAGGTGAGCAGAACTTCGCAAAAGTCCCTCCAAACAAGTCCTTGACATCTCGCTCGATTTCATCGTTCGAGGGCTCCCACCCGGTTTGGGCCAGGGCAAGGTATTTCTCGACCAGGACATCGGCAATGATCGCCCGCGAATGGCGCCATTTGTAGATGATCTGATCGAGAACCCGGGCGTCGGAATGCTGGACGGTAAAACTCGTCCCCAGCAACTCGAGCCGCATCCGGGTCATCTCATCGATCACGGTGGGAATGTTGGTAAACCACCAGCAGCCAAAAAGATGCAGGTTGGGGAACTTGCGGGCCGCGACGCAGAGTCCATGCTGGTTCTCCCGCGCCAGGACTGTCACGAGGAATTTATTCGATGGATTCTGCGCGCACAGGTTTTCCAACGACTCCAATTGGCATGGACCGACGCCGTCACCGGCCAGGCGCAGGCCGGGATTAACGCCTCGTTTCACCCCGAGCATAAGGGCAAAGGGCAAGCCGTAATCGCGGCAATGCGGCAGCACCGCCTTCTCCATCAATTGAGCACACTCGGTCTGGGCGGGATAATTGAAGCCGGGCGGCAGTGAGACCATCAAGTATCGGGCCTGGATTCTTCGGGTCCAATCCGCCAGGAAGCGGCGGGTTTCGTCCACGGTTTTCGGGGATAGCTCGGGGGTGACCGCATAACTCCACTGCGCCAAGCGCGGAACTGCTTCGTTCCATTGCAGCAGCAAGGGATCAATCCGCAGCGCCGCGGTAAACGCCGGATGGCGCGTGAAACCGCGTTCCCAAATACCACGCTCGACATCGTCAAAGGGCGAATTGGTCATGCAGAGAGTCGAGACTCCGGCCAACTCGAGGCAACGTTCGAGGTAATCTTCGACTTTCCACTCGGCAAACCATTGGCGGATGGCGGGCAGATCGCGCTGGTTAGCGTCGAGCCCGAGGGCGTTCAGGGTGGTGAGCACGCCGCGGCACGCCTCCGAGACAGGGGAATGTTCGATGAACAGGGCTTCCCAGATCAGGTTGGCTTGCTCCGTCTTGCTCAAAGCCCAGAACCTCTCGCAGGATAGCGGTAGAAACCGAAATGCCTCCGCCACCACATAATGGTAAACCAATAAAGCATCGATGCCCCAGAGCAATAGCGGCCCAAAGGCCGGGTCGTAAAGATGGGTGTGAACATCGCAGACCGGCGTGGTGGCGACGGCCTGGCGAACCTCCACCTCGATCGTTTCAAGACGCGACTTGGAAATCGTGTTGGTCATTTCAAGTTCAGCGTAATCGAAACCGGAACGGTAATGCAATCTCCTCAACTTTTTGGACTCTAAGGAAAGCATGAAAACAGGAACGGAGAAAAGGGCGAGCCCACTTCCTGCTTTCATGCCTTCCTTAGCGTCAATGCTTTCCCGGGCTTAGAGTTCGCCCCGAAAGGCTCAGCGCGGGTGGCCTTGCTCGTGGCTGAGACATGCAGCCGGCGCGCGCTGGAAATCCTGAACCAGGATTCCGCGATTATCACCTGGTGGGGATCGCCTCTGGAATGCGTTTCGGCCTTGTCACGCCGCGAACGCGAATCCACCCTGGGTGCTGAGCTTGTCGAAGAAGCCCTTGGACGGCTCCTGGCACTCCAGCAAGGCTGGATGGAAGTGGACCCGACCGACAAAGTCCGGAATTGGGCAAAGCGCTTGTTGCGGCTGCATCCCCTGCGAGCGGCCGATGCGCTCCAACTCGTCGCCGCTGTGGTCGCCACCGACCAGGAACCAGGCCGGCTCGAGTTTGCGTGCGCGGATGCCCGCCTGGCCGCCATCGCCAGACGCGAGGGATTTCCCGTGCTGAACTTGATGATTTGACCACGGATTTCGCGGATGAAACGGATGATGGTTAATAGACAAGAAACATGAATATCAACATGCCAATTTTGATTCGTGAGGAACAGCCTTCCGACATCGACATTATCAGAGAGGTTACCGAGCTGGCGTTTCGTGATTGTCCCTACAGTTGCAAGCGCGAGCATTTGGTTATCGATTTGTTGAGAAAGGCGGACGCGCTTGCGTTGTCATTGGTTGCGATTTCGAATTCGGAGATCGTCGGTCACATTGCCTTGTCTCCAGTATCGGTTTCCGAAGCCAAAGGGCGCTGGTATGGATTGGGCCCCATCTCGGTTCTGCCCCGCGTTCAGAGGATGGGAATTGGCAGCGCCTTGATGAATGCCGCGTTAAGCTGGATGCAGCAGCAAAATGCAGTTGGCTGTGTATTGGTCGGCGATCCAAAGTATTACATCCGATTCGGCTTCACGAACGATCCTTCGCTTACCGTTGAAGGCGTTCCCCCTGCGGTTACTCTATCGAAACGTCTGTATCCAAACGAGGATAAGGGTGTCGTTCGATTCCACGGGGCATTTACCGAATGAAGGCCGACCTTGTGGGCTCGGTGGCAGCCTCGCCCCTGAAAGGGTAGCGGTCGGTGTCAGCCGGCTCTGACTTTCTCCTCCCGGTCGAACTGCCTACATCAGGGCTTGGCGACGGTGAAAGGCAATAGGGTCGCATCTCCACATTCCACATTTCCATAATTATGTGTAATGTGGAGATGCGACCCCAATTACACAACGAATGTCCTCTTTCCATGACTCCAATCTCCATGCGGGCGACTGCTTCGGCTGCTCGGCCTGGGTAATTCAATCCCGTGCCGATTGCTTGCAGACCGGCGGTCGGCTGCGCCGGCAGAAATTCAAATACCAGCGCAGGGTTACGGCGTGGCGCTCGCGTTCTTCCGGTCGCAACGGCGCGGCTGCCAGCGCCGCCGGCCAATCCGGAAAATCCAGGGGCGGATCGGGTTTCGCATTTGTCATGAGCCTCCTTTGCAATTTGCCACTTCACAGAAGGTTAAAATTACTGGCTTGACAAGCAAAAACCACAGCTTAACGCTTGGTTTTATGAGAATTAGCCCCGTTTCCTTCGCCCTGAACCCCCGGCCCCCTCGCGGTGTTCGGGCGAAACCCAGTTTCGCATATTAAGACTGTTCGGCACCATCATCAC
>JAMCZD010000033.1 GCA_023473405.1 Candidatus Omnitrophota bacterium | reverse complement strand
ACTCACGTCGAGGACAATTAGTATTCCAGCCGCTACGCAGGCTAGATTTCCTTCAACCGCCACTGCGCGGGCATTGCCACGCAGATGGCTTGGCCAAGTCCCCAATTGGACCCTAATTAGATATTTGTTGTATTGCTTTTAGATGGCCACGAAAACCTCTGCCGTTTAAAGTGAACAGCAGCAAAGCGGTCACCCAGGATAGAACAACTTGGACCGCCACATTATGAAACGCGCTTTGACTTGTTGTTTGCAGCGGCTTTTGGCCTTTCTGGCCGCCATAGGGATTGCCGCTCTGCTTTCCTTCACTGCCGGCGCGGCGTCCCTTGACTTTGCCGAGTCGCGACACGCGGGAGATTGGTTGCGGCATCCGGTTTATGGCGATCCTTCATTCGACGCCTTCCATCGGCTGCCAGGAAATCCCATTTATCGCGGGGCGCCTCCGTTCGAGTGGCCAGTCAACGGTTTCTTCTTCTTCGATCCGCCCAGCAGCCATTGGTATGTATTTGTGGGCGATTACGGCAGGGGCTACCTCACCCCTCCCAGTCGCTGCCTGCTTTTCCGCTCGACGGACCAGGGCCGGAGCTGGACGAACTTGGGCGTTGTTCTGCATGGTGACCCGCAGATGTTTGATCACGGCGGCCATACCCCAGACGTGAGCGTGGTCTATGCGGAGGGGCGCTATCATATGGTGTACGACTGGGGCCAACCCGACTTCAACGCCGAGGGCGGTCTGGCCTACGCCTGGGCAGAGCGGCCCGAAGGCCCCTGGCATCGCGCCTTGCAACCCATCACGCGCAATTCGACGCTGACCAAATTAAATGGCCGATACCAGCGCACCTACGCCGCCACGCTTCTGCGTCGCGCGCACGATTGGCTCATTCTTGGAATGATGGACCACCCTCCCCGCAGTTGGGCGCTCTTTGCGATGACGGCGCCCAGGCCGGAAGGGCCCTATTCGGACCGTCATTTGGTGCGTCAGGTCGAGGGGGATTACTTTCACCCGCCTTTGTTGGAATTTTACCCGGCCTTTGCGCAGGATGGATTTGTGTATGCGCCGGCCACCTCGGTAGCCCTCAACCGCAACTTCAATGCCATCTTTCGCGCGCCGTTGGAACAAGCCGAGCAACCCTCGGCCTGGACGCTGTTCCAGTACGGCTCCGTTTGGCATTCCGAGGACCGGGAAAATGAGCGCTTCGGCATATGGGGCCAAACGTTTTCCGGGTTCGTGGATGGCCAAGGCACATTGCAGGCGATGTTTCCCAGTCGCGACGCCGAGGGGCGCGGCACCATCAACCTGGCGCAACGCCCCTGGAACGAGCCTTTCCGCGAGCGAGGGTTTGTCTTAAGCGGGCACCAGGGGCCGTCCTTGACATTGCTGCGACTGGCTTACGACGACTTCACGCTGGATGCGGAGATACGCTTGCGTGGCACCCTCCGTTTGCTGATGGACTACGCGGCACCCTTGGGGCCGAATACGCCATCGTCTGACGCCAGCCTGCACCCGCTGATGAATACACGGCATCTGGCCCTGAAGGTCGATCCCACTCAATGGAGCTTGCTCCGGCAGGAGCCTGCGGGTCAGTCGCGGACCATTGCCTCGGGCCCGCTCGACGAGGGGCAGGACCGAATCCTGCACGCGGAGCGGCGTAAGAACCGGTTGGCCATCAGGTTGGACGGGCGGGAACGGTGGGCAGGGCCGTTACCGGCCACCGAGAGTCCCGACCCAAGCGGCGTGCTGGGATTGCGCGTCGAGGCCAACAGTCATGTTGTCGTGGATCGTTTCCGGCTTCAGGGCACGCCGAAGCCCGCGCGAATGAACTTCCTCTGGACCGAAGCCCTCCTGGGCGCGGGGGAATCGCCGGAAGATTGGAGCGAGACTTCGAACCCGAGTTTTCGTTATGGGTCAGGCGTGGTGTCCAAAGGCATGACGGCGCGGGCCAAGTGGAATGTCATTGGTCATGCCTTCACGTTGTGGTCGCCTCGCGGCCCCGGCTATGGAAGCGTCGAAGTGCGCGTAGACGGTCGGATCGCCGCTACACTCGATCTGCATGCGGCTCGGGAAATCAGCTCCCAACCTGTTTGGGCTGCCACCTATTCTTGCGATACTTATCATACTGTCTGTTTGGCTGCGAAGTCTGGACACATTCCCGTAGACTGCCTCGAGGTAACAAGCGGTAGGTGAAGCAAAGCGATGCCATTCAATGGCGGGTTTTAATGGGTTACCGACGGGTGCTCTATCCCACGGCCTGGAGAGTTTCGCCGATCCACGACTTACCTCCTGATGCGCACCAGTATCACCTTTTCAGTTGGCAAGAGCGCGTAAGGATTGATTGCGCCCGGCACATCGATCCATCCCGTTGCCTGGGATAAATCCGTCTTGAATTGTAGTGTGCCGCCGCCAGTCCATTCGAAAACGAGCTTGCCGTTCGCGTCCTTTTTAACCGAAGTGAACTTTAACTCCTCGCCTCCCCAACTGATGTTTAACACAGCCGGTTGAGTGACTACTTGCGCCCCCAGCCTGTCGGTGATCCTGACGGTGTAGGAACCGGCGCTGGCGGGCTGCAAATTAGTGAGTGTCAAAACCGCGTTCGTCTGGTCCGCAAGCTCCGCGCCATCGAACATCCACTGGTAACTGAGCGGGCAGGTTCCGGCGGCAATCACCTTGAAAGTAACGCTGTTGCCAGCCAGCGCAGCCTGGCTTGCCGGGACCATCACGAGGCTTGGCGACTCCGGCGCTTGCGGAGGATCGACCACCGCCCAGCACTGCCGAATATGCACCTCCGCGCCAACGGCATCAACGAGAACCTCAAACGCCAATCCCGCGGAACTGCCGACATACACGTCCCAACACAAATGCATGGTTTGCCGGTCCATCGGAAGCCATTCCAAGCTTGCCACAACTCCCCATTTCAACATGGGAGACTCGAACGTCTGCTTTTTCTCCGGTCCCGCAGACGGCTCGTCCACAGGCCTGATTTGTGTTACGTCTACCGTCTCGCCGATTGCCCTTGCCGCCACGGCGACTGCCAGGCGAGGACTCACTGGCGGATTCGACTCCACGGCCTGCCAGTCAGGGATGCCGCGGTCTGCCGCTTCGGCGGGATTCGGCACAAACAAACTGCCCATGCTCATCAACTCGCCCCTGCTGGTCACGCTGCCTTGCAGACTTGCTTCAAAAATGGGTATGCCATCGAGTTTCCATAGCTGGCCGTTTGCGCGCCGAGCGGCAAGGCGGCGACAGCGAAGGCGCATGACTGGGACGGGCTTTCAGCGCTTGGATTTGACTGGATGCCACGACTTACGGCTGCACCATGGGGAAGCAAGTAAAGTTGCTGGTTACCTGCCAATAAGGCAAATACTGGTAGGCGGTCCCTTTGACTTCATAGTGGAGCGGGCTGTCTTCGACCGGTGTCAAGAGGCTCGGCAGGGTTGCTGAATCCGCGTGAATCCTGCCGTTGGCATCGTTGAGGGCCAGGAGGATAGGCCCCTTAAGCAGGAAATAACGGTCAACGTTGTCCGTCGCCTGGTCCAGTCCCGTGTATTTTATCGTCTTGAAGCCCATCGGCAGGGTGAAACTGACGACGTCGTTGTCCGCCCATTCCCTGCGGATGGAGGCGTAGCTGCCCGGGCGTGCGGTTGCGGCGCGTTTCCCATTTACATTGATATCCATATTCTCTGCCGCCCAGGACGGAACCCGGATGCGGATATTCATTTCTTTGGGAGTTGGCGTGCCGACGGTCAAGGTGACATCGGCGGCGTTTGGGAAACTCGTGGTCTGGGTCAGGGTCACGCTGCTGCCGCCCTGGTTCCATGTAATCGTTGAAGCCGCGTATAAATTGACAAACAGGCCGTCTTTATCTGTGGAATAGATATATTCAGGCAGCTTGGCCAGCATGCCGACCACCGAGCACTCGCAGCAGGTGCCCTGGCATTGGGGAGTATCCTTGGTCCCATGGAGGCGATTGTGATACCGGATGTATCCTTTCGCATCCTGGCAGGCGAGAACGACATTGTAGATTTCCTTTTCAATCTCGTTCGCGTATTTCTCTCGAGTGGGGTAAAGCTGCATCAGCCGGCTGTTGATGTTCGCCCAGAACACGCTGCCGCAGGTTTCCCCGGTGCAACCGGTCGTTATTTTGTAGGATTTCGGTGGATAGGGTCCATTGGCTTCACAGATGGCGGTCGTCCCGCCCACGTGCTCGAAGTTATCCTTATACATCGACCACCCCCCGAGGACGGTATCGAGGTATTTTGGGGCGCCGGTGGCGCGGTATTCATCGATATAGGCCTCCAATCCAAGCAGATCGTAACAGTGCGGCCGTTCACCGGGGTAAAACGTAAAGCAAAGCGGCTCCTGATTCCTCAGCTCCCTCATCCAATACTCCTGGTCGAAGAATCTTTCACTTACGATCAAGTCCTTGCTGGTCCCGACCGGGGAGAGATACACGAGCGGACCGCCCGGGAATCCATTTGGCGAATTGCATCCGATAATCATCCTGGGCAGATAGGAACAGCCATTGAACCAGTCGTAAAACTTGCGAACGATGGTATACGCAGCCGCATTCCCCGCCCTGCCGGCATCGAGCAAGCCCCGGGTCCAGAAGACGCGGTCGTAATTTTTTCGTTCACTGTTGCCGCCCGTTTCGCAGGCAAAAGAATCCTTCTCGGGATAGTAGTTATGGTATCCATCCGCCCGTTGACGGGCCTGAATCCTGCTTACCACCGTGTCCACAATGTTGCGCAGGTCGGCTCTTTCTCCCCAGCGCAGCGAATTGGCGGCGCCCTGCAACAAGCGGCCTTCATTGGAAGCGGGCAGCCAGCCGAACCATCCCTGCCCGTCGCAATAAGTTTTGCTGGCGAAACAGTGGTTTAGGTAATCGATATTACGTTGGAAGGCGTCGTTCAAGACGCCGGCATGCAGGGAAACGCCGGTGGTTGGGGATTGCGCGGCATAGGATACGGGCTTCCATGTGTCCGGCTGGGCATAGGGCTTGGCGCCGCTCTCGATCTGGGCGTATTCGGTCCGCATGTCTTTGGTAATTTCCTCGACGTAGTTCACCGGCTGAATTGCCTCGAAGCAGTCGATGTCCTGGTAGCAATCGGTGGCGTTGGGGTTTCTATCCTTTCGAACCACGATCCGCAGGGTGTGGCACGGGCCCGCGCTCAGGCCGGTCTTCTCGAAGAGGACGACGTTGCAAATCCAGGCTGGGTTATAGGCATCGACAGTTTTCTGGAGGGCGCCATCCAGGTAGACATCCGCAAAACCGTGGTCCTTGTTTTTAGAGCCATACCATCTGACGGCGGAACCTGTGAATTTAAACTCGCAGTAATTGTACTGGACATTGCAGGCGTGGTAATCACGGGAGTGGAATCCATCCCGGTCGGTCTCCGTTTCCCAGTTTCCAAAGCACAGGACCGAGCCATCGCTGTCGTTCACGATGACCGCGCCGGGAATGGGAGTGGGGGCGGGTTGCGGGGTTGCCACCGCCAGGGTTTCGGTGGTCACGACTTCGACCTTGTCACACTCGACCCAATAATCGCTGGCGGCAGCGCTTTTCTGGTGAGTCACGACCACCTTGAGGGCATGCCTGCCAAGGGGGAGTTCACCCGAATCAAACACCGCCGAGGTGGGTTGGTCCGTTGCGCTGTAGGTATCGACGGTCGATTTAAGGACCCCGTCAACGTAGACATCCGCTTTTCCCCGGCTGTTGCTCTTGGTGCAAAACCATTTGAGACGGGTGCAGCTTGGGTTGGCGTATTCAAAAAAGGCCTTTGCGACAGTGCTGGATTTGGCGGTTCCGTTATACCAGCCCGACCCGGGATTAAACGTGGTCCAACCGGAGCCGGAATAGGTGATGTCTTTATGCCTGTCGTCGATGCTTCTGACCCGGACAACCGCATTCGATACCGTGGTGTTAGCCGGCGCCAGGATGGTGGCGGGGGCATCTGCGGCTCGAACGAAGCCGCCAAAACCCACCGGCAAAAAAGCCATGGCCAGCACACACTGAAGCCAGGCCCTGGTTGACCTGTTCGTTTTCATGTTTGATTTGTTCCTTTTTATTCGCGTGAACTGAGTTCGCATCGCGCAGTTTTTGGTTATGTTTCGTTTTCCGCCCACGTCTCGACCAACACAGGCACATCCAGTGCCACCCAACCGGCACGGGGCGCTCTGACACTGCTTATCGGACGCATTTCAACACAAACGGCGCCTCAGCAGAAGAAATTTCGTTCGCCCGCGTTATGACTGAGTGCCCGCGCGCTGGTCATGGATTAGGGCTTGCAAAGAGCTATGACTGATTGATACATTGGAGCTTCCGATGAACAATGGACCACCAGGTTCCTCGAGCCGCGGGTGAGGGGGAATGTGGCCGAAACAAGATTGAGCCAATGACAAATTTCCCAGGAGAGTTCGAACGGCAAATGCGCCAATTGGGTTTTGAAATGCCCGCATTCATTAGGGTGCTTCCGGCCTTGGTGGTGATCAGCCTGGCGGGCATCCTGCTTTTCAGCTCGTGGTTTACCATCGAGCCTGAAGAAAGCGGCGTGATCCTTCGGTTTGGCAAATATAACCGGACGGTTGAACCTGGCCTGCATTTCAAGCTGCCCATCGGTTTGGAACGGGTCTACAAGGTCCCAGTCAAGCGCCAACTGAAACAGGAGTTCGGCTTTCGAACCGTTGAGGCCGGCGTGCGCTCGCAATTCGCGGCCAAAGGCTACGAGCAGGAGTCCCAGATGCTTACCGGTGACCTGAATGTGGCCGATGTTGAATGGGTCACACAGTATCGTATCAGCGATCCGCGGAATTACCTGTTCAAGGTCCGGCATCTGGGCCAGACGTTCCATGACATGAACGAGGCGGTGATGCGGGAGATCGTTGGCGACCGAACCATAAACGAGGTGATAACGACCGGGAGAAAGACAATCGAGGACCTGGTCCGCGTGGAGCTCCAGGAACGATGCCGGCAATACGAGATGGGCATCGTGATCGACCAGGTGATCCTTCAGGATGTGAATCCACCCGAATCAGTCAAGCCGGCTTTCAACGAAGTCAACCAGGCGCAGCAGGAAAAGGAAAAACTCATCAACCAGGCGCGCCAGGAGTATAACCAGGTCATCCCCAAAGCCAAAGGCGACGCCGACCGGATCATCGAAGAGGCGCGGGGCTATGCCGTGGAGCGGGTCAACCGGGCAAAGGGCGAGGCGGATCGGTTCAACTCGATATTCCAGGAATACACCAAGGCACCCGAGGTCACGCGCCAGCGGATATTCCTCGAATCCATGGAAGCGGTCCTGGACCAGACCGGCCGGAAAATTGTGATTGACGAGGGCGCTTCGGGCATTCTGCCGTTGCTTAATTTAACTCCTGAAAATCAAGCCAAATGAAACCCATCCGACTTATCTTGCTTCTGCTGTTGCTGGGCGCTATCGGTTTCCTGTCTTCGGCCTTCGTAGTCACCGAAACCGAGCAGGCCTTTCTTACCGAGTTCGGCAAACCAATTGGAAAATCCATCGCCCAGCCCGGGATCAAGTTCAAGGTGCCTTTTATCCAGGTGGTTCATTCGTTTGATAAACGGTTTTTGGAATGGGACGGCCATCCGAACCAGGTGCCGACCCGGGACAAACGCTACATCTCCATCGATACCTACGCGCGGTGGCGCATCCACGATCCCCTTCTCTTCTTTCAAAAGGTGCAGGATGAAACCGGCGCCCAAACGCGTCTGGACGATATCCTGGATGGCGTCACCCGCAACGCCATCGCCAATCACGACCTCGTGGATGTGGTTCGATCGCAACAACGGGATGACCGCATCGCCACCGCTAGCGAGGCCGGCGAAGCCTTGGACACCCTCTCCTCCTTCTCCTACGGCCGCGATAAAATCACCAAAGTCATCCTCGCCAATGCCAGCCCTCAACTCTCAAGTCTCGGCATCGAATTGTTGGATCTCCGATTCAAACGCCTGAATTA
Organism: Candidatus Omnitrophota bacterium; assembly: GCA_023473405.1. Classification (GTDB taxonomy): domain Bacteria; phylum Verrucomicrobiota; class Verrucomicrobiia; order Limisphaerales; family UBA1319; genus JAMCZD01. The sequence continues at coordinate 3,207 of JAMCZD010000033.1, read as the reverse complement.
CGAGGAAGACGTGAAGAAGAAAATCTTCGAACGCATGATCTCCGAACGCAAGCGCATTGCCGATAAATACCGCTCTGAGGGCCAGGGTGAAGCAGCCAAGATTTCGGGCGAAAAAGAGCGTGAATTAAAATCCATTGAATCCGAGGCTTTCCGGCAATCCCAGGAAATCAAAGGCAAGGCAGATGCGGAGGCCGCCGCGATCTATGCTGCCGCTTACGATCAGAAGCCGTCGGCGCGCGAATTCTACCGCTTCTCGAGAACCATGGAAACCTATGAAAAGGTCTTTTCCACAAACGACTGGTTCATATTCACCACTTCGAGCGAATTCTACCATTACCTCCAAAAGGCGAATCCATAGCCGACCTGCCGCGTGAGAAGCGCGGCTGCGTGGCAACGTGAAGCGTACTCCCAAGGATTGATATGATGACGCAACAACAACAAATTACTCGGCGCCGGTTCCTGGCTGCCATGACGGCAACCGCCGGCGGAATCATGTTGCCTGGTCCGAAAGGACGGTGCGCTGACACTATCGGTTCCCCGTCGGACATCCATTCGACAGGCCATTTCTGGTATCGCTTGCAGCCGGCAGGGCGGTACATTGACTCGCAGCGCGGGAACAGGGCGTTCGCTTATGCGGACGGGAAGGTTTTTCTGTCGGAAAACAACGGCCATACCTGGCCGCACAGTCTTTCCTTTCCGGAGGCCAGGCGCATCACGTTCAGCCAAATATTGAAGAATGGGAACGTTCTCTTCGCCACGGGATCGAAACTCTATCTCAGCGACGATAAACTCGAGTCTTGCCGGCAGATTACGGTGAAGGCCAAGGACGGCTCGGATTATGTCCCGCACACGCCGCGGAACCCGGATAATCCAGGCTGGTATTTCCACACGATCCCGGGCGTTGTCTCGTGGGACGTGAACGGAGCCGAGATGATGGTCTGGGGGAATTACTGCAACGTTTTGGGAGGGGCAACGCCGGTCAATATTTACTATTCGACCGACCAAGGTCACACCGTGAAAATCGCGTATGCCTTCGGCCAAAATCCCGATTTCCGGGACGACGGTTCTCCGGGCGGCGGCGGCACCGGGGTGCTCCTGGGCGATCCACGCAACCCGCTTATTTGCCGTCACGTTCACACCGTCGCGTATAATCCCATGGAAGACGCGTTCTATGCCTGCACGGGCGACCTGGATCGCGGTTCGGGGCACGAGTGCCACTGGCTTCGCGGCACCTACGACGCCAAGAATGACCGTTGGCAGTGGAAGGTCCTCATGTCAACGAATTCGAACTCGCGCTACAAATCCGGCGGGATCAACTTTGTGGACGGGCAGATTTACTGGATCAGCGACGCCAACGGCACGAGCAGTGAAGAGCACGGGCCGCTGGGGGATGACCGCGGCATCTTCCGGTGCGCCCCGTCGGACATCACCAATCCAGAGAAGCATACGCTGCTGTTCAATCCGCAGGTCGAGTCCGGGGCGATGATTATTCAGGATGGCGTGATTCTTGCGGCCCATTGCGCCCCCGCCTCGCCGCTGAGCACGGGATTCATTATTTCTACGGATATGGGCAAGACATGGGCTCAATACGACCTCAAAGAATGCGGTCGCCGCTCACCTGCCCGCTTCCACGAGAAGAACGGTGAAGGTTGGTTCCGGGTGGACTTGAGAACGGGTTGGATACAGCAGGCAGACGTGTTGTTCATCAAGCCAAAGTAATCGGCGGGGCAACCGTAACCTGTTCCACAGGTGGTTTGAGCGCGTTGCACGCCCATAAAATTGGCCGCTTGTGGAAGTTCAAGCCTAACAAGACTCTTCGCGGCCACCTCTTTTCGAGCCGGCCCGGGTCACTGTCACGGGTAAATGTACTTCCGTTGCCTGGTATCGAACTGGACCATCGGCACGCCGGCGGGGAAATAGGCCTCCAACAACTGTTGCATCGGGCCGGCATACATCGCCACGCGGATCGTTCCCCACGTGGCCTGGTCGCCTGTCGCATAGTAAATATAGGTATTGCCCTCGAACTCGAACAAATCGGCGTCGGTATTGTTGATCCCCTCGCCTTGAACAGGATCGAGCATCGGCTCGCGCGTTGGGCTCAAATCCCACGTGACCAGGTCCTTCGACCGCGCCACGACGGTGACATACGCGGTCTCCGGCAGCAAATACTGGTAGCGCGCGCCGGGCCCTCCGCGGAAGCGGTGGATGCCGTACATCACGTAATAGTAAGGCGCGAAATAGCGGACCGTCGGATTGGCGCACACCGTTTGTTCCTTCGCGTCGGAGTAGTACAGGTCCGGAACTTTCTCCCAGTGTGCGAGGTCCTTGGACCGGGCAAAGCGAAAGGACCAGATATTACCCACGCATGATTCGTAAGCCATCAGATAGCCTTGGTCATCGCGGCAGACTGATGAATTATAGAATTGTTCGGGGCCTTCGCGGGCAATGGCCAACTCCTGCTTCCAGTTTTTCAAGTCGGTCGTGCTAAAACGGTCGATGCTCTTCATGTTGAGCACCCGGCCGAAATCGGTGAACTCAGTGGCAAAGACGTTCAACTCCTGGCCGTTGACGAACGCGCTGACGAAGGAATGTCCTTTTCCAAAACGCGCCACCTGTTGACCGGTCGTCAGGTCCGTGATGAACAGATACGCGTCCTTGCCTTTGGCCTCGAACCCGCCGGGGCGGTGGTTGTCGACCAGCAGTGGACGGCCATTGAATACGACCGGGGTGTTCTCCATGCCGGTAGGAAAAGCGAATGGCAATCTCACCAGCTTCGGATTTGCGGGGGCGACGCGGTTGGTAACCGGCGATTCGGCTTCATCGGCCCGGGTTGCGCACCATCCGGCGGCAACCAGACATGCGCAGGCGAATGACGCCACGGTAGACCTGACTGTCTTGAGCATCAACATTGTATTCATTTGCTAAGCAGCGCGAATGTACCGGAACCGAAGAGCGCATTCAATGCGAAACGGGCTGGATTGGATGAATTACCACCGAGCTTCCGTTTCACACCACGGATTACGCGGATTCTCAGTAAGTTATCCGTGAAATCCGCGTAATCCGTGGTAACCTCTTCGTCCTTTGTTACGGTGGATTAGACTGTGGTTTGACCGCGGTTCGGACTCAGCAATTCAACACGACCGGGAACGACCGTAATGTTCGACGAGCCATCGATCTCGAACTCACCGGTCCAAGGCTCTTTGGACG
>JAMCZD010000204.1:8369-11231 GCA_023473405.1 Candidatus Omnitrophota bacterium | reverse complement strand
CAAACGGCACACAAGCTTTGGGTTTCAAACCATTAGTGAACGAAGTTCACGTGAACGATTTGCAATGTCCGGAAAGCGACAGGCGATCTGTTAGACGGGCGTACGATGGGCCTTTTTCGCCGAATAGCAACTCGTATTTCACAAAATCCGCCAGCCGCACTCGAAATAACTCGAACGCGGCGAGATAATTCTTGCCCTTGGCTGTCAGCATGCGAGATTAAACAGATGTTAATTATAACCGACATATTACGCGCATAGCCTCCTGCCCGATGAAGAACACTAAACCCATGAGGTCTCATTGAGCCGTCCATTTTCACTCCGCCCCTTTCGCTCCCGTGAACCTCTGCATCGGCGCAACGGGAAAATCCGCGCGCGCCAAGTCCGGGTCATCGATGAGACCAAGCGGCAACTTGGCGTCATGTCCCTCAATGACGCTCTGCGCTTAGCCCAGGATAAAGGCATGGACTTGGTCGAGGTCGTAGCCCATGCCACCCCGCCCGTGTGCCGCATTGTGAATTATGGCAAATTGCTCTACGAGGAGGCAAAAAAGGACTCCCACGCCCGGCAACCCGCGGACCGCATGAAAGAGATTCAGATTTCTCCGACGATTGACCCCCACGACCTGGCAACCAAGCGGGGCCACGCCATCCAATTTCTTTGCGACGACATGAAAGTGCGCGTCAAGCTCCGCTTCCGCGGTCGCCAGAAGGCGCACAAGGAAATCGGCTTCGAGGTAGTGAATCAATTTGTCAAAGACGTCGCGGCCTATGGCCAGGCGGATTCGGCGCCCAAGATGCTGGGAGACCGCGACCTTAACGTCATCCTCAGCCCGTTGCGCCGCGGCAAACGGGCACAAAGCCAGCGCGAACAGCCTGGTCCCGACCTCCCCACCACTCCCAAACCCACCGCGACTGTGGAAGCGGTCGAACCGGCCCCAACCTCCTTGGCCAGTGACGCAGGCCAGGTTTAGCGAGTCCCACCAACTTGTCTATGTCTCACCCCGTCATTATTCAGGGCGGAATGGGTGTTGCGGTTTCGGGTTGGCCACTTGCACGCGCCGTGTCGCGGCTCGGTCATTTGGGGGTGGTTTCTGGGACCGCGCTGGCGGTGGTCTTGGCGCGTCGCTTGCAGTTGGGGGACCCCGGTGGCGAACTCCGCCATGCGCTGGACAACTTTCCATTCCCTCAAATGGCCGCCCGGGTCCTCGCGCGCTATTTTTTACCCGGCGGCAAAGCGCCCACCGCCGCTTTCAAGCTCACGCCCATGCCCACGCTCCAGCCCTCGCCCGCGCTGATGGAACTGACTGTGGTTGCCAACTTTGTCGAAGTTTTCCTTGCCAAAGAGGGCCTCGACGGCGTTGTCGGCATCAACTTTCTTGAAAAAATTCAACTGCCCACCCTGCCTTCGCTCTTCGGCGCCATGCTCGCCGGCGTGGATTACGTCCTCATGGGCGCAGGCATTCCCCGCACCATTCCCGGCGTCATCGACCGTCTGGCCCGGGGTGACAGCGTCCAACTGCGTCTCGATGTCGAAGGGTCCCGGCCTGGCGAGGAGCATTTCCTCGCCTTTGATCCGGGCCGATTTTGCGGCGGTGCCGCGCCGGCGTTAAAGCGGCCCCAATTCCTCGGCATCGTTTCCTCCGCCACCCTGGCCATGGCGCTCGCCAAAAAGTCCAGCGGACGAGTGGACGGCTTCATTGTGGAAGGCGCAACCGCCGGCGGACACAACGCCCCGCCGCGCGGCCCCCTTCAACTGACTCCGGACGGCGAACCGATCTACGGTTCACGGGACACGCCGGAGCTGGACAAGATTCGCGCGCTTGGCTTGCCCTTTTGGCTGGCAGGCGGCTATGGCAGGCCCGGCAAACTCCTTGAAGCCCTCCACCTCGGTGCGGCGGGGATTCAGGTCGGCACGCCCTTTGCGTTCTGCGAAGAATCCGGAATCCAAACCGCAATCAAGAAACGTGTTTTGGGTTTGAGCCGGCACGGCCAAGGCCGCGTCTTTACCGATCCGTTGGCCTCGCCGACAGGATTTCCATTTAAAGTGGCCCAAATCGAAGAAACGCTGTCTGAAGTCGCGCTTTACCAAGGTCGCCGCCGCACGTGCGACCTCGGTTACTTGCGCCACCTCTACCGGAAGTCTGATGGCGCTATAGGTTATCGTTGTCCAGCGGAGCCGCTCGTGGATTTTGTCAAAAAAGGTGGTGCCGCCGAACAAACCCCCGGGCGCAAATGCGTTTGCAACGGCCTGCCTGCCACCATCGGTCTCGGCCAGGTGCGTCCGGGAGAGCAAACCGAGTTGCCCCTGGTTACCGCCGGCGACGACCTGGCGCGGTTGGCGCAATTTCTCCCGCCAGACCGCGACTCCTACTGTGCCGCCGATGTTATCCGCCAACTCCTGGGCCGGATGGAAACCGGGTTGACTGAGGGGGAGCGAATGGACCAAGTGAACCAAGAAATTGGCGTCGGGGTTGGCCCATAGGTATCATCTACAGTTCGAGGAGCTTCTCCGGTTCGGCGAGAGAAACGACGCCACTGCCGCCGACTTGGCAACCGTTCGGGGTCTCGAGGCCTCCAAGAACTCGGAGCCAGAGGCTCCGTGAACCGGCGGACCGGAGGTGCATCCCACACCACTAAAGTCACTATTATTTCAACAAATTTTTCTTTTCGATCTGGGCGTGCAGGGGCCATCACGGTCGTCAGAGCGGCAGGGGCGGCGCCAGGACGACCCGAAAACCGATGTTATACTGGCTCGAATAGCGAGGGAAAGGGTAGCGGGAAGCGGAACGCTCGTAAGAGGCGTCGCTGCTCCAACTCCCGCCGCGAAGCACGCCGTTCGAGCCTGAGGAAGGACCGGCAGGGT
>JAMCZD010000204.1:0-8359 GCA_023473405.1 Candidatus Omnitrophota bacterium | reverse complement strand
ATTTTCGTGTAGTATTGTTCTTCGTACTGATCGAGTGTCCACTCAGCAACATTTCCCAGGATATCATACAGTCCCCATGGATTTGGTTGTTTGGTTCCGACCGAATGGCTTATACCGTCGCTGTTGCTGGAATACCAGGCAGACGAACCCAACTGGGTGTAGTTGGGATCATCACCGAAGCTGAATCGGGAGGTGGTGAGCGCTCGGGCTGCAAATTCCCATTCGGCCTCGGTTGGCAGACGGTAGACATAGCCGTCCGGCAAACGATGCACGGCGCGTTCACGGTCGGTGAGTTTGCCGCAGTAGTTGGTCGCAGAACTCCATAAGACGGAATCGACCGGCCGATTTGAATCGCCGATGAAACCGCTGGGGTTATTTCCCATTAGCTCCTGGTATTCACCTTGAGTGACCTCATATTTGCCGATCCAAAAACTCTGACTAATGGTTACTTGGGTTTGAGGTCCTTCGTCCGAGTCGCGATCGGTTTCATTGGTGGGGCTGCCCATCAGGAAGGTGCCGGCGGGAATCCAAACCAGGCGTGAAGGATTGGGATTTAGGGGGCCTTCAGCTTCTGGCAAGGTGACAACTTGGTAATAGCGTTGCGGAGATTGAGTTGCCGAAAGGTCCACGAAGTAGTAAGGATCGGAGGCAAGGACGATGTTCGTGAGGACAAGCCAAGAATTGGTCTGGTCAACGTTGTTGATGTACTTAATTTGATTGGTAGTGCCTATGTCGCCTCGAAGGGTGAGCAGCGGGACAGATTGTATGGACTCGATGAAGGTGACGCGAGGCGGAGCAATGACTACTGTTGGGTTCGAGGTATAACCTGAGCCGGCGTTCAGCACGCGAATGTCAGTGACGCTTCCCATTGAAATCACGGCCTCGGCCTTTGCACCAATGCCACCACCCCCGACCAAAGTGACCGGCGGAGGTATGGTATAACCAGACCCGCCGGAAGTGATATTGATAGCAACGACGAATCCGTTGACAACAAACGCCGTTGCGGTTGCGACTGAATCGGCCGTGGCCAATTCCAAACCGAGGCTGGAAATAACCGCGCCTACAAGGGTGTAATAGACCAACCAGCGCCCGTGGGAGAGGTGAGTTTTCATTGGTGCTTCAGTTTATATTCATTCTTGATTAAGACAAGCATTTTCTATGCCATTGGGCGCGAGACAAAATCTCAACTCGGCAACTGCGCTCTGTGAATCAGAAGTCCGCCGGTGCCGATGTATCAAAATAATGGCCCGGTCGGACCATAAAACCGATACTGCGCGCCCAGGCGCCGGCATGCGGATTCTTCATGCTTCATGCATTAGCCCTGAGGCACATCAAAGCAGCGGGAGCATCCTCGCCGCCGATGGACGTGCGACCCGCCCAGTTTCACCTGGGTTTATGCCAGCGCCCTCTGCGATCCCGCCGGGATCATATTTTATTCACGTTCGCCTTCCGGGGGTGGCGCTCGCGCCTCGAGCAACCCCCGGCCAATGGCTGGCATCCCTGCGGGATGGCCGACGGGATGGACACCTCCGCTCCCTTGAACCTGTCCCGGGGAAAGCCTGCGCCTTCTGGAGCAACCAACCCACCAATTGGTTGGCCGAATTGAAGTTGGCCGAATTGGGCTGGGTTCATAGTGAAATCTAGTTAAATAGATATTATCCCGTGCAAAATCCGAGCTTAAATCATTTTTTCCAGAATTTTGTCTCGCGCCCGCCGGTATTAGCCAGGAAACCGGTTGCTTTCAACGGGCCGGTTGATAGGCTATTGATCATATGAATTCATTGATAAAGCGGGCCGCTGATGTTTGGGAATTACTATAGCAAAAAACGAATTCTCCTTACCGGTCATACGGGATTCAAGGGAAGCTGGCTTGGTTTATGGTTGAAGCACCTTGGCGCGGAGGTGTGTGGCGTTGGCTTCGAGGCGCCGACGGTGCCGAGTTTTTACGAATTGCTCGGTTCATCGGTCTTCGAGCACGAGGTCAAGGGTGATATTCGGTCGGCCAAAACGGTGGAGAGAGCGTTAAACGAGGGTCAACCGGACCTGGTTTTTCATCTTGCCGCGCAGTCGCTGGTCCGTCGGTCTTACGAGGAACCGTTGGAAACTTTTGAGACCAACGCCTTGGGCACGGCGCAATTGTTGGAGGTCATCCGCCGGCGTGGGTTGCCGTGCGCGATCGTGGTGGTCACCAGTGATAAATGCTACGAGAACCAGCCGGAGCATCCTCCTTATGGTGAAAGTGATGCACTGGGCGGTCATGATGTTTACTCGGCCAGCAAGGCGGCCAGTGAACTGGTGGTCCAGGCCTGGCGCCGCTCGTTCTTCATCCCGAATGCCGATCTGGGCAACCTGGCTTCAGCACGGGCGGGAAACGTGATTGGCGGAGGCGATTATGCCCAGGATCGAATCGTCCCGGACTGCATCCGAGCCCTGCTGGCCAACCGGCCGATTCCGGTGCGCCAACCACGTGCCACACGTCCGTGGCAGCATGTGTTGGACTGCCTGAGCGGTTACCTATGGCTCGGGTCCTGCCTGGCCCAGGCCGGCAAGGACTCACCGCTGGCGGCCCCGTTCAACTTTGGTCCCGACCCGAATGCCAACCGGTCCGTTGGAGAGTTGGTAGATGAAATCCTTAGGCTTTGGCCTGGTGAATGGCAGGATGCGTCCGATCCACAGGCACCGCACGAGGCCGGCCAACTGAACCTGAGTCTTGAAAAGGCGAACCGGGTGCTGCAATGGTTTCCGACTTGGGACTTTCCGGAAGCGGTCCGGAGGACGATCGACTGGTATCGGAAACGGCATTTGGACCGCTCGCCCGATATGATCGGCTTCAGTCTGGATCAGATTGAAGCGTATACGACTGCTGCCCGCCAAAAGCGGAATGCCTGGGCGCTTGACGTTGAACGATGAATACCCTTTTTGAATGCCGATCGTGCCGAAGCCGGCACGGCCACAGAATACTGGATTTAGGGATGCAGCCGCTGGCCAACAATCTATTGGCCGCGGAAGACCTGTCCAAGCCCGAACCGGTTTTCCCGCTCGAGCTTTGGGTTTGTGAGGGCTGCTGGCTTTTGCAGATCGGCCAAGTAGTGCCTCCGACCACGCTATTTTTCGATTACGTCTATTTTTCCTCATTTTCGGACACCATGCTTCGGCACGCGAAGACGGCGGCTGAGACTTTTATTCAGCAATTTGCCTTGGGCGCAGCCAGCCGGGTGGTGGAAATAGCCAGCAACGATGGTTATTTGCTGCGGAATTTCGTTCAGCGCGGCATTCCGTGCCTGGGGATAGAGCCGGCGGCTAATGTGGCCAAGGTGGCTCAAACCCAAGGAATTGAAACCTTGGTCGAGTTTTTTGGCGAGGCTATGGCTCGAAGACTGGCATCCGAGAATCGCCGGGCCGATCTCATCCTTGGCAACAATGTCTTTGCCCACGCCCCGGAAACCAATGACTTCACCAGCGGTTTGAAGACCTTGCTCAAACCGCGTGGGCGGATCGTCCTGGAATTCCCTTATGCCGCCGATATGATCGAGCGAACCGAATTCGACACGATTTATCACGAACACGTTTTTTACTTCCATCTGACGGCGCTTATACCTTTGTTTGAACGGCATGGTCTCGCGATTTTCCGGATCGAGCGGCTTCCGATCCACGGCGGATCGCTGCGTCTTTTCGCTTGCCATCGAGGCGACTATACGGTCGAGCCGTCGGTTGGCGATTTACTTGCCAGGAAAAGGAAAAAGGGATTGCGTCGGTTGGCTATTATCGGGACTTCGGGCGCCAATCGGTGAAGGTGAAAGAGGACTTGCGAGGCCTTCTGTCGGAATTGAACCGTCAAGGCAAGTCGATAGCCGCGTACGGTGCTTCAGCCAAGGGCAGCACCCTGCTTAATTTTGCGGGCCTGGGCAAGGAATGGATCGGGTTTGTCGCGGACCGTAGCACGGTCAAACAGGGGCGGCTTTCTCCCGGCGCCCATCTTCCCATTGTGCCGCCGGAAGAGCTGTTGAAGCGCAGGCCGGACTACACGTTGTTGCTTACCTGGAACTTTGCGGAGGAGATTCTCGAACAGCAACAACCGTATCGCGCGGCTGGAGGGAAGTTCATCATTCCCATCCCCAAGGTAACGGTAGTTTGAACGGCGGCATGAAATTCCTCACCACGAGACTGCCGGGCCTTTTGCTCGTTGAGCAGGAGACGCATTTTGACCCACGCGGGTACCTGGTCCGGACTTATTGTCAAAAGGAGTTTACGGCCAGGCAGTTGAACGTCCATTGGCCGCAATGCAACCTTACCCTTACCAGGAAGCGAGGCATGATTCGCGGGTTGCATTACCAGGCTGAACCGAGTCCGGAGATCAAGCTGATCCAATGCCTTGCGGGCGCGGTGTTTGATGTATTGGTCGATCTCCGCAAGTCTTCGCCTGCTTTTGGCCGATGGGAAAGCTTCGAGTTGAACGGCCAGGCGCATCGAAGTTTGTACGTCCCCGGCGGACTCGCCCATGGATTTCAGTGCTTGACTGATGATTGCCAGTTGTTCTATCAAATGTCCGAGTTTTATTACCCGGAGCTGGCGCGTGGGATTCGATGGGATGACCCGTCCCTCAAAATCTCTTGGCCGATCCCGGACCCGATTCTATCGGAGCGGGACCAGAACTTGCCTTGTTTATGAAACCGGAGCTTTTCTTGAGCCTGAGCCTCGGAGCGATGGCTACAACTACAGGTCTTAGCCAATCCGATTCCCCACCGCCGGTCCTATGGCAGGCCACTTTCGGCGGGGGGTTTCGCGACGAATTGCGATGTCTCAGACAGACATCCGACCGCGGATTCGTCCTAGCCGGGCTTTCGGGTTCGGGCAAAAGCGGCAACAAGACCAGCCCGCATTTTGGCAGTTTTGAGGTTACTGACTTCTGGGTAGTCCGGCTGGATGCGAACGGCACCGCCCTCTGGGACAAATCGTTTGGAGGCAATAATTGGGACGATTTATATGCCCTTCAGTTGACGGCAGACGAGGGGTATGTGCTGGGTGGAAGTTCGTTTTCGGTGGAGGATGGTAACAAGAGCAGCCCTAATTTTGGCTTAGCCGATTTTTGGGTCGTTCGCCTCGATGCGGACGGCAACCCGCTTTGGGACAAGTCGTATGGCGGCAATGGCATGGACGTGTTGACGGGTTTGACGATTACACCCGATGGAGGCTATGTCCTGGGCGGTTACTCGGCTTCCTATACCAACGGCAACAAGACCAGTCCGATTTGGGGCACAAACGATTTCTGGGTAGTTCGATTGGACTCCAACGGCGATCTGGTCTGGGATAAATCGTTCGGAGGCGATGACGACGATACCTTGACCTGCCTCGAGGCTACTTCCGATGGCGGGTATATTCTGGGCGGCTATTCGTATTCGAATGCGAATGGCAACAAGACCAGCCCCAACCGCGGCATGGACGACTACTGGGTAGTGCGCCTGGACGCCGGCGGGAACAAGCTGTGGGAAAACACCTTTGGCGGCAGCCAGCAGGATTACCCATATAGTATCCACCAAACCGCCGACGGCGGATTCATCGCGGGCGGTTGGTCCAAGTCCGGCCCCGGCGGCAACAAGTCGAGTCCCAATTTCGGTCAAGGCGATTTTTGGATTATCCGGCTGGACCGGTTTGGAAACCTGCTTTGGGACCGTTCTTTCGGGGGGAGCGATTGGGATTACCTGACCAGCCTCGCCGAAACGGTTGACGGCGGGTTTGTCCTGGGCGGCTGGTCCGCATCAAAAGCCGACGGCAATAAGACCAGTCCCAATTTCGGCGGCTATGACTTTTGGCTGGTGCGGTTGGATGCCGATGGCCGCCTGCTTTGGGACCAGTCCTGGGGTGGGGCCGGCAGCGATCAAGTCTATTGTCTGCAACCCACCGCTGATGGGGGATTTATCCTGGGCGGTTATTCCGGTTCCTTGCCCGACAGCAACAAAACCAGCCCCAGTTATGGCGGGGGCGATTTTTGGGTGGTGAAATTGGCGGCTGAACCCGGGTTTCCCTGGTCACTGGCGCCCTGGCTCGAACTCGGAACAACGTGCGGGGCAGACCTGGGCCGTGATGGTTTTCGTTTCTTTTTTGCTGGCAATTCCAATTCCTATTACCGGACTGAGTATTCATTGAATTTGAAAGATTGGGTGCCGTTGCAGACCAACACGGTTGCGGGGACAACGGTGGACGTCATCGATGCCGGGGCAGGATCGGATGGGGCGCGGTTTTATCGGGTGAGGGTGGGGCGGTGACAGCGCGCATGAAGAGGCAGGACATCATTTTTTGGGGGGGAACCGGCCAGGCCAAGGTGTTGCGCGAGTTCATGGAGCGGCTTGGCTATCGGCTGGTGGCCGTTTTCGATAATTGTCCCAATCTCACGTCGCCTTTCCCGGATGTGCCATTTGAGGTTGGGGAGGAAGGATTCCTGCGTTGGCAGGCCGCGGGCGTGTCGCCCCAGACCGTCTGCCTGGTGGCCATCGGCGGCGCCCATGGCCGCGACCGATGCGCCATCCAGCGCTTTCTCGAAGCCCACAACGTCCCACCCGTTATTGCCATTCACCCCAGCGCCTACGTGGCGGTTGACGCCTCGATCGGCAAGGGCAGCCAGGTCCTGGCCCACGCCACCGTCGGCGCCCAGGCGCGGCTCGGCGAGGCCTGTATTGTCAACACGGCCTCGAGCGTCGACCATGAATGCGTTTTGGGCGACGGGGTTCATATCTGCCCCGGCGCCACGCTGGCCGGTTGTGTCGAGGTGGGGCAGTATTCGATGATCGGCAGCGGGGCGGTCGTCCTGCCGCGTGTGCGGATCGGTCGGGACGCCATCATCGGCGCCGGCGCGGTGGTGACGAGAGACATCCCGGACAATAAAGTTGCCTATGGAAACCCGGCCCGAATCATCCGCGACAATATAGAATCGAAATGATGCATGAAACCGACTGACCCGAAAGACCCGGAAATGATCGCCCGCATGGGTGCGGACGCCAACGTAACTGACTTATCGCATAAACTATTCATCGAGAGCTGTCGATACAATTATTCCTATAATTTTTCCTGGCTCGGACGCCCGATCATCCAATACCCGCAGGACATGATGGCCATGCAGGAGATCATCTGGGCGATCAAGCCGGAGCTGATCATCGAGACCGGCATAGCCCATGGCGGATCGCTAATATTCTATGCGTCTCTGCTGGAGTTGATCGGCGGCGGCGGGCGGGTATTGGGGATCGACATCGAGATACGCCCGCACAACCGCGCGGCGATCGAAAACCATCCGATGTTCAAACGCATCACCATGCTCGAGGGATCGTCGGTGGACGAGGATATGGCCCGGCGGGTACACGATATGGCGCGCGGGAAGAAACCGGTCCTGGTGGTGCTGGACTCGAATCACACGCACGGGCATGTGCTGCGGGAGATGCAGCTTTACGGGCCGCTGGTTACGCGCGGCAGTTACCTCGTGGTGTTCGATACGGTGGTCGAGGACATGCCGGACGAATTCTTCGCCCACCGGCCCTGGCGGAAGGGCAACAGCCCAAAAACAGCCGTGCACGAATTTCTGAAGGGCAACCACCGGTTCCGGATCGACAAGGAAATCGAGCAGAAATTGCTACTAACCGTCGCTCCGGATGGTTATCTTAAGTGCGTCGAAGACTGAAAATGGAACGTATCTTTGTCGCGGGTCCCTGGATCACGCAAAAGGAAATCGAATATGTGACGGATGCGGCGGCGCATGCGTGGTATGCGAACGCGAACATGTACCACCAGCGTTTCGAGCAGGCATTTGCCCGGCACCTGGGCGTTCGTTATGCCATGGCCCTGCCGTCCTGCACCTCGGCCATTCACCTGGCGCTGCTGGCACTGGGGATTGGACCGGGGGACGAGGTCATTGTGCCCGAGATCACCTGGATAGCGTCGGCGGCGCCGGTGACGTATGTCGGGGCGGCGACCGTGTTTGCCGACATCGATCCGCTGACGTGGTGTTTGTCGGCGGAATCATTCGAGCGATGCATCACGCCCCGCACCAAGGCGGTCATTCCGGTGGACTTGTATGGGAACCTGCCGGACATGGATGCCCTGCGCGAGGTGGCCCGGAGCCACGGGGTGGCGATCATCGAGGATGCAGCCCAGTCGGTTGGCGCCCAATTCAAAGGCAAACCGGCCGGCAGCTTCGGGACGGCGGGCGTGTTCAGTTTCCACGGCACCAAGACCCTCACGACCGGCGAAGGCGGCCTGCTGGCCACGGACCGTGAAGACCTCTACCAGCGCGCCCTGGTGCTGCGCGATCACGGGCGGCGTCCGGGCGATCCGATGTTTTACAATGCCGAGGTGGCTTACAAGTACAAGATGA
>JAMCZD010000058.1:9738-11313 GCA_023473405.1 Candidatus Omnitrophota bacterium | reverse complement strand
GCCGTCAGCATGATGACCGGCGTGTCCGATACGCGCCGAATCTGCCTCAGGACTTCGAAGCCATCCATGCCAGGCAGCATAACATCGAGCAATACAGCGTGCCACGGTTCGATGGTTGCCTTCTCGAGGCCCGCCGGCCCGGTATGGACGCTCTCGACCGCGTAGCCCATCGGTTCGAGATAATCCTTGATGAGCCGGCATAGTTTGCGGTCATCATCGATCACCAGCAACCGCGTCTTGCCCGAGGAGCGGGCGGGCATTGGATTTGGCGATGCCAGGTTTGTCACAGTTGATTAGAAATAATTAAACTTCACCACTTTACCAATTTTATGCAAGCTCAACACTCGAACTATGAATAACGCTTTCCTCGAACGCATTTCCAGATGGGCCGGAGCCGCCTTGGCTCTGTGCTGGCTGGCTTTGTCCACCCAAGGCGCGGCTACGACAGTGGCCCGATGGCATTTCAATAGATCGAATGATTTTGAAGGCTGGCGGGCCAATGGAGACCTGACCGGCGTCAAGGTCGCCAACGGCGTTCTTTCCTGCCAGAGGAGCCAGTCCCAGCGCCATCGGCCCCGACCCGATACTCGGACTCGACCCGCTAATCAACCTGCACGCCTCACCCTGGCAGGTGCTCGAGGCGCGCCTGAAAGCGAGCCGGGACGGCATTGCCGAGTTTTTCTGGAGTAACACGAACCAAGGCCAATACGGCGGTTTCTCACAGGAGAAATCGACGCGGTTCAACGTTACGGGCGACGATGAGTGGCACGTGTATCGGGTCATGCCCTTTTGGCAGCGCGAAGGAAGAATCATCCGGCTGCGTTTCGATGTGTTTGATGGAGCGAGTTTCGAAATCGATTATATCCGGATCGTGCAATTGGACACCCCGCCTCGAGTCGAGCGTCCGGTTTTTAATTTCGCCAAGGGCACTGATGGCTGGCAATCCGTAGGCGGCGCCGTGGTTGATTCGGAAAAAACCAACCAGCGCGCCGGAGGCATCAGCCTCGGCGGGAGCGGTTGGGCGCTGAGCCCGCCCCTGGATATCAACGCCGAGGAGCAGAACTTCGTATCGTTAACTCTGTCGGCAAACCGGTCCGGCCATGCGACCTTGCTGTTCGCCACCGAATCGAGCTATGGCCTGCACAGCCTGAGTTTCCCGGTGGACGCGTCTACCGAGGGCCGGACTTATAATCTCGATATGTTGAGCGCGTCGGAGTGGCGCGGGCGGGTGATTGCGCTGGGACTGGCTCCTCTGGACGTTGCCTCGGCTTCGCTGCGTCTGGACTCGCTCGAAGTCACTAACGCGCCGCAAGGCCCCCCGCAGTTGAAGGTCCTCTCGTTTGCCCTCGATGACGCCCTGCCGCGCGACAACGTGCCGACAACTCTGAGCGCGCTGATCTCCAACTCGGGAGGAGAAATCCTGTCGAATCTTCAGGCGAACCTGGCCCTGCCGGACGACGTCGAGGTCTTGCACACGCCGGCGGATGAATCTCGCGTGGCCAGGCTCGGTTTTGGTGAGGAAGCCGTGTTCAATTGGCGGGTTCTCAGCGCTAAACCATTGCGCGGCCAGGCCAC
>JAMCZD010000058.1:0-9689 GCA_023473405.1 Candidatus Omnitrophota bacterium | reverse complement strand
AGCCAAAACCGGTGCGCGGCCCGACCGAGGTTGGGGTTTACTATTTTCCCGGCTGGAAGAACGCCGGTCAATGGGCGCCCATCCAGCGGTTCCCCGAACGCAAGCCGGTCCTCGGTTGGTACCGCGAGGGCGACCCGGAAGTGGCGGACTGGCAGATTAAATGGGCGGTGGAACATGGGATTACTTTCTTCGCTTACGATTGGTATTGGAACCAGGGCAACCGGCAATTGGAACACGCCCTCGACGACGGCTATTTCAAGGCGCGTTACCGTCACTTGCTCAAGTTCTGTCTTCTCTGGGCCAATCATAATCCTCCCCATACATCGTCCCTCGAGGACTGCCTTGCCGTTACCCGCTTTTGGATCGACAACTATTTCCGCCGTCCCGAGCACCTGACCATCGACGGCAAACCGGCGGTGTTCATCTTTAGCCCCGGACGTCTCACCGACGACCTCGGCAGCGCCCAGGTCAAAGCCGCCTTCACCGCCATGCGGTCCGAATGCAACCAGGCCGGGTTAAAAGGCCTTTACCTGGTCGCGTGCGTTGGCGATGCCGGCCAGGCGCGAACCGCCGCCCTCGAAGGCTATGACGCCATCAGCGCTTATAATTGGCCCGGCCTGGGAATGAACTCCGAAGGCATGTACGCCCCCTATGCGTCGCTCATCCAGGGCTACCAACGCAACTGGCAACACCTCATTGAACAAAGCGCGCTCCCACTCATACTGCCCATTAGCGGCGGATGGGACAGCCGCCCGTGGCACGGCGACAATAACCTGGTCCGGTTCGGCCGCACGCCGGCCCTGTTCGCCCAACACCTGCTCGATGCCAAACGTTTGCTCGATAGTTCAACGGCCAAGTCAAAGCTCAAGAATGTGGTCATAATCGAGGCCTGGAACGAATTTGGCGAGGGTTCCTATATCGAGCCCCATAAGGAATTCGGATTCGGCTACCTCGATGCCATCCGCCAGGTGTTCACCGATGCCCAAATTGAACATACAGATGTCACCCCAGCCGATGTGGGCCTCGGTCCTTATGATTTGCCTGCCTCGGACCTCGCTCGAACGGACTGGGACTTCTCCCGAGATGACGCCGGGTGGAAGGGAGCTATGAACCTGGCCGACGTCACCGTTCACGATGGCTTGCTTACTGCCCGGACGATTGGCTCCGACCCGGCCTTCGGCGGACCCCCGATTCAAGCGCGGGCAAGTGAATATTCCACCGTCGCCGTGCGGATGAAGCTGACCCGCAAGGACGGCAGCCCGTTCCGCGACACCGTCCAGCTCTTCTGGCACACGCGCCAACTGCCCGAAAGCGAAGCCACCAGCTCGAGGCTCGAAGCGATGGGTGACGGCGAGTGGCACGACTACGTGTTTCCCGTGGCCCGGAATCGGCGTTGGCGCGGGATCATTACCCAACTGCGCCTCGATCCATGCGCGCAAGCCGATGTCAACCTCGAGATACAGTCCATTCGAATGCAGCATTGAACAAGACATGAAGCCAACCACCTTGATCCGCCATTGCAGACCTGGATGCCTCATCCTGGCAGCCTCAATTCTGTTGACGGGCAGCCTCGCTTCGATTGCCGCGGAGAAACCGGCCCCGGAAGCTGTTGTGGGACAACAGGCGGAGTTGTCGGCTTGGGCCTATGCCTATCGCGCCAATATCAAGGTGCAGGAAAAACCCGAGGCCTACTTCGTTCCGCGCCGGCTCGAACGGCTCGATCGCGTATATCGTCCGGTCAGCCACATGGACCTGCCGGACAACGTCAAGAAACCGCCCTTGTTGCCGGCGCCTCGCGGTGCTCTACAGTCCGCGTTACTCTGGACCGTGCGCGTCCAATTGAACCGGATCGAGCTGCAGTGGCCGAAAAACGGACCACCGCCGCCGGCGCCCGAGGACGTCGAGGTCCGCGTATATCCCTCTCCCTATGGTTGGTTTGGCTGGCAATGGGACCAGCGGGTAACGGTCAAACCGGAAATCTCCGAGGATGGCTTGACCTGGACCTACCAGGATCACCAATTAGTCAAACCTATCCCACCTCCCGGGCCGTTTGGCTTGTGCGTCGGCATGGGGAAATGGGACGAGGTGGACATGATCGCCGTATTCGTTCAGCCTGCCGCCCAACCTAACCTTCCAAACGGCAAGTGCCAAGTTCCGGTTATCCGCGCCTACGGTCCTGAACGGTGGAAGCAAACGGACATCGAAATCGAATGGGGATTCCAAAAGGAAACCGAGCAAGCCAACTTCAGCGGGCGCACGGAAGGCTTTTTCGGTCGCGTGGAAAAGATCGCGCCATTGGCCAACGACACGCGGACGACGTTAAACGGGCCGGATGCCTGGGAATCGCCTGTTGGCAGCGGAGGCCGGCGAGGCATCGCGATGTCGCTGCTGTACCTCGAACCCACCGTCGATTACTTCGATAAATTGCCCAAATACCCCTACGGGCATCCGCGTGATACCAGGATTACTGTTTACACGCACTCGGGTAGTTTCACCTTCCTGGTTCGGGACTTGGAAAAAGGGCCGATCTTGGCTCCCGAGTATGGTTTCTTCGTGGTCCGGGCAGGCAGTGGCAAGACGGCTCGGGAATTCGCGGCTGAATTAGCCTCGCGAAACATCGCAAGTATCCGTGAGCTGACGCGTCAGCATCCCGAGGCAACCTGGGACGAAGCTATGCACGAGATCAGCCTGCCCATGTTGCCGCCAGGGACGACCCTGCCGCCTTACCAGCAGGTTGACGATCCGCCCATGCAGGTCGATGTGCCCGAGGCGCGCTGGGTCGACGCCTGGCGAATGGGTGTGTCGAAACTGAAGCGAGGCGAGCTCTCCTACATGAGTCTAGCCCTCGAGGCGCCGCGACCCATACGGGATATGGATATAGTAGGCTTGCATGATACGGCTGCCCAATGGCTGGACACCTTTCTCGAAAGACCAGGTGCAATGCCCGACGGCGATTTCAACGATGGCTCCGGGAATTTCTGCACCGGCAAGCTCTTTCATGAAACTTCCGTCCCGTGCCCCGGTTACGATAGCTACGAACTCATACACAACGGCGGCACCGGCCGGATTCTATTCGATCTCGCCGAACACTACTTCCTGACCGGCGACAAACGGTGGTTCAGGAAAAACCAGTGGAGAATGCAGGCGGCGGCTGAGTGGATTCTCCGGCAGAGAACCCTCTACCTGAATAACGCCCCCAACCGCGCCGAACTCGAGGTGGCCGGGCTTCAGCCCCCTCAGCATATCAGCGACATTGCGTGTTTCCTAAGCGAATGGAAATGGTATGCGAATATCGAGGGTTGGTACTACCAGGGCCTGCGCCGATTTGCCGAGGCTATGGCGGAACTAAACCCGGACCAGGCCGGCAAGTATCTCGAACAGTCCGGGCAGTACCGGAAGGCACTCGAGAAAGCAGCCGATCGCGCCGTCACCCTCGCCCCGGTAATGCGGGTCCGAAACGGCACCTATCGCTCCTACATACCACCCCTATTCTACATCCGCGGCCCTTCCATAGGCCAGGTAAACCAAATAGCCATGACCGATGACGATTGGCCGCTCGAACTGGTTGATTCTGCCGGTATCCCTCCTGTGAACGATGTCCGCGTCGATGGGCACCTCGATGTATGCGAGGATGTTTTGTTCATGCATCCAACTTACTTATACAGCGGCGATCGGTTCCAGTTTCTCGCCGAGAAAAGGAAGGAAGCCGGACGATCGCCGGCGGAAGACTGGTTCTGGGGTGGGGAATCGCCTCAACTTGGATACAGTTACCTCGCCAATGTCTATCTGCGCCGCGACGAAGTCTCGAGCTTCCTGCGCCAGTGGATCAACAACTATGCCGCTTTCGTAATGCCTACCCCGGAATACTGTTTCCTCGAACACTTCATGGGCCATGTCAATACCGCCCAAGTCGAGGCCTTTAAAAAGGGCGATTACCGAGGCTATGCCAACGGCCATGCCTTGGCCTATTTCATGGAGCAGTTCCGTTCGCTCCTGGTGTGGGAAGACGGAGGCAGCCTGTGGCTCGCAAAAGCCACTCCCCGCCATTGGCTCGAGCAAGGCAAGAAAATCGCCGTCAAAAACGCGCCGACTTACTTCGGCAACGTGGCTTATGAAATCGTCTCAGACGTGGACCACGACCGGATATCCGCTACCGTCGAAATACCTTCGAGGAAAGCGCCCGCCACCGTTCTACTGCGTTTCCGCCATCCCACCCAGGCACCCATCAAGCGCGTGACAGTTAATGACAAGCCCTGGAATGATTTCGACGCGGATACCATTCGTCTAAAAGGTTTTGACGGAACCGTCAATGTATCGGCTGGTTACTGACTTTGACTTCTAAATCCTGCGCATCCTGTCCCAACCCATCCTGTCTAAATGCGAATACGCGCCAGGTAAATAGCCGTCTTACCCTCATGCGACGAGTAATAGCTCATCCACAGCAAACCTCGATACCGCACCAAACCGGGATAGCTGGTGTCGCCGCCGCTGGGCAGGACTAGCAGCGGTGTCGAGTTGGTCGTGGTGAGCAAGCCCAGAACGGTTTTCGGGCCGTCCGGAAAGTCTCGCCCCGCATAGAGCATGCGTCCATCGCGCGGCACGATGAAGTTCGGGCCTTGGGCCGGGTGACCCGTATCGGTCCAATGCCATTGGTTATAGGGCTTGACGCTGGTGCCGACAAACGCGTGCTGGCCGGGTTGCTCGCCGCGCACCAGGGCGACCATCGTGCCGTTGCGCAGGAACCGGACTGTCGATTCGTCCGGCCAGCAGGTCGACGGCAGTTTTGGTTCCGCAATTTTTTGATAATTGATGCCGTCGGTCGTGCGCCAGAGCGTGATTTGCACCTGGTTGGCCGGCACACGAATCGAGTAACCGAAACCGTAACCGGCGCCCTTGTGCCAGGTGACGCGCCATAGCCACTGTCCCTCCACCGAGACAGGCTGCGGTTCACTCCAGGACTGGCCATCGGGCGAAAAGGCAACCCGCGTTCGCGCGTCAACAAACGTCCGCCCCTGAGCCCCATTCGCGCCCGAATAGATGGACCCGCCCATGAGCACCATCAACCGGCCATCCGGCATCACACAGATTTTCGGGTCGCGCAGGTCAATGCCGGTCTCGGAAATCCGTGCGCAGCTTTCCCAACTCTCACCGTCTTTGCTCCGCAAGACGCGAATAACACCGTCGGTGCCGGGGACATGCCCGCTGCCTTCGCGAAAGACGCAATACCAGGCGCCCCGACAGCGCGTCAGATCAGTGAATGCATTGTGCGGCGCCCTATCCCATATTCTTCGCACCTCGACGATCTTTGGCGCGGCGGAATCAAGCGATGTTGAAGTGGACTGGCAGCCGGTCAGTATCAGGATTGACAAGACCGATCCGGCCGCTGTTCCCAGCGCGATCGGGTCGATCCAAGCCTTTATTCCACGGACATGGTTTGCTTTCATGCTTGCTCCCGTTTGCTCAAGGTTAAATTTCACGATGCGTCGCGCTCCGGCACACCGGCGATAATCCTTCGCGTTCAAATGAGTGCCGCCATGCTATAGTAACGCCAGGCCAAAATAAACATATTTCGCCCCCCCCGGTCCGCTGGTTCGAAACTTGACACCAACCTGGCCCCAATTATGATCCGGCACGTGGACACCCAAAATCAATTCTCACTTGCCTGGGACAACGGTAGAACGGCATCCAATCACGGTGCAATTACCAGGATGAAAACCATGAACCGGCGCGGCGCGTTCTTTCTTGCCATCGGATTGGTCTTGTCGCTCGGCTTCCTGCCCGTATTCGGCGCCGACGAGAAACCGGCCATCGACAATCTCGTGGGACAACCGGCCGAATTGTCGGCGTGGGCTTACGCTTACCGCGCTGATCTTACGGTGCAGGAAAAGCCCGAGGCCTGCTTTGTCCTGCGGCGCTTGGAACGGATCAACCGGGATTACCGGGCTGTCAGTTGCTTGCTCGCCCAGGACGGCGTGAGGGAAGACCATTTTTCGCCGGCGCCAAAAGGAACCCTGCAGTCCGCGTTGATATGGGAAGGGCGCGTGCAATTGAACCGAGTCGAACTGCAATGGCCCAAAAACGGACCCGCGGCGCCATCGCCGGAAGACGTCGAGGTCCGGGTGTATCCCTCGCCGTTCGGATGGTTTGGCTGGCAGGCGGATCAACAGGTGACGGTCAAGCCCACCATCTCGCAGGACGGCTTGACCTGGGTTTACGAGGGAACCGACCCTGCCAAACCACTCCCGATGACCAATTATCAGCCGCCCAAGGATATCGGCATCGCTTGGGGCACGTCGGGAGCAGGGAATTCGAACGAGGTGGACATGGTCGCTGTTTTTGTTCGCGCGCCCGAGAAAGCCAAAAAGGAAGCTGCAAATCAACAGCCAAAGTTCGCCGTTCCAACGATTCGCGCCTACGGACCAGAATCATGGAAGCGAATGGACGTCGAGATTGAATGGGGCTTCAAGGACGGAACTCAGCAGGCGGACTACGACGGACGAGTCGAAGGATTCTTCGGTATCACGGGTACCGCCGCGCCTTTGCCGGACGATACCGGAACGACCATGGAAGGTCCCGGTAGCTGGAAATCGCACCCAGGCAACGGCACCCGCCGGGGAATTACCCTTCCGATCCTGTATGTTCAACCCGCTGTCGAGCTTGTCGGTAATCTGCCAAGATTCCCCTACGGTCATCCACGTGACACTCGGATAACTCTCTGGACCCGCTCGGGCAGTTTTACGTTCCTGGTGCGCGACTTGGAAAAAGGGCCGATCCTGGCGCCGGATTATGGCTTCTTTGTGACCAAGTCAGGCAGCGGCAAGACTGCCAGGGAATGGGCGGCCGAATTGGCGGCGTCGAAAGTCGAAAGCATCCGCCAGATGACGCGTGAACATCCCGAAGCCACCTGGGAAGAGGCAATGCGCGAAATCAAAATGCCTTTGCTGCCGCGCGACATGGTCCTGCCCCCCTATAAACAAGTCGCTGATCCGCCTATGCAAGTAGAGTTGCCGGTGAAGCAGTGGACCGATGCCTGGCGAATGGGTTCGTGGCTGTTGCAGAAAGGCGAGCTCACTTATATGAACCTCGCCCTCGAAGCGCCCCGGCCAATCCATGATATGGATATGGTGGGATTGCACGACGCCAGCGCCAAGTGGTTGGATGGTTTTCTCCAGCGGCCCGGCACGCCCGCGGACGGCGATTTCAGTGACGGCTCGGGAAATTTCTGCCTTGGCAAACTCTTTCATAACACCGCAATCCGCAATCCCGATCCCGCTGTCTATCCCGATATTGACACCTATGAACTGGTCCACAACGGCGGGACCGGCAGGATTCTGTATGACCTGGCGGAACACTACTTCCTGTCCGGCGACAAGCAATGGTTCAAGAAAAACCAATGGCGCATGCAGGCGGCTGCCGAGTGGATCATCCGCCAACGAAACCTCTACTTGAACAACGTCCCCAACCGCGCCGACCTCTGGGTGGCCGGGCTTCATCCGCCCCAACATATCGCCGATTGCGCCTGGGGCCAGAGCGAATGGAAATGGTATGCGAATATCAACGCCTGGTACTACCAGGGCCTTCATCGGTTCGCCCAGGCTATGGAGGAAATAGATCCGGCCAACGCCGGAAGATACTTCGACGAGGCCAAGAACTATCGGGCTGCCCTTAAGAAAGCCGTGGACCGGGCGATCATACTCTCGCCTGTCATGCGGGTGCGCAATGGAACCTATCGCTCTTATATCCCACCCATCTTCTACATCCGCGGCCCGTCCATCGGCCAGGTGACCCAAATTGCCATGACCGACGACGACTGGCCATTCGAGCTGGTTGATTCCGCGGGAATTCCTTCCCCAAACGACATTCGCGTGGACGGGCAGTTGGATATTTACGAGGATGTGCTGGCACTCAATACCACATATTTGACCGGGGGCAACCGCTATTCATACCTCGAGGAGAAAAGAAAGGAAAGGGGTCTTGACCCGAAGGAAGACTGGTTCTGGGGCGGTATGTCATCTCAGTTAGGTTACAGCTACGTGGCCGATATTTACTTGAAACGAGACGAGATACCCAGCTTCCTGCGGCAGTTTATAAATAACTACGCCGCGTTCGTCGCGCCGGTTCCTGAATACTGCTTCATGGAACACTTCGTGAACCAGATGGATCCAAACGTCATCAATGCGATTAAGAAAGGCGAGTTCCGCCTGTACCTAACGGCCAACGGCCATGCACTGGCTTATTTCATGGAGCAATTTCGCTCGCTGCTCGTTTGGGAGGATGGAGACTCGCTCTGGCTGGCGAAAGCCACGCCGCGGCATTGGCTCGAACAGGGCGACACGATCTCCGTCAAAAACGCCCCAAGCTACTTCGGAAATCTTGCCTACGAAATCGTCTCTGACGTCGATCATGGCAAAATCCGGGCCACGGTCAACATGCCTTCGCGCAAATCGCCCAAGTCAGTGCTCTTCTGGAACAAGGCCAAACTGGCCGCTCCAATCCAAAGCGTCGAAGTCAACGGCAAACCATGGACCGATTTCGACAAGGACAAAGAATTGGTTCGTCTGAACGATTTGACCGGCAAGGTCACCGTCGTGGCTAATTACTAACTTCGTCACCTGATAACAACTTTCAGACCGAGTGCCGTAGCCACGGTTTCGTCCACCATCGGTGTGCCGTTCACGTATTGGCGATTCAAACCGAAACCCTCGTCCCAGCCCCAAACGGCCCACCCAATCTGATTCGCGGCGAGCACCTGGCCAAAATCACGAAACCAGTTGGCGCGATGTTCGGCCTTGGCGTAAGCAGGAAAGACGCCGAACTCGCCGCAATATAACGGGACTTTGTTCCGCGCACCCCACTCGATGGCTTCCTTGAAACGCGCCGCCAGTTTGGCCTTGTTCCAGCCTTGTCGGCCGTAATCCTCGACCATTTTTTGGGAACCAGGATACGGGGCGAGCGCTGCCAATAACGGAGCCACCGCCTCGGGACTGGACGGATAAGGCACACCCCGTAGCGGTTTGACGTCGGGTCCCGCCCAGGTTGCCCCTTGGTGCGTGAATGGAAATGGATCGTAACAGTGGAACGAGTACACGACGTTGGGATCGTCGAGCAGCTTAAGCTTCCGGAGCCCGTCAATCCCTCCCCAGTCCGGACCCGAAGTCATGATGGTGTGTTCCGGTGCATTCTGTCGTATTGCGCGAGCCAGCCGGGCATTGAACGCATTCCATTCGGCTTCGCGGCCGGCAAACACCGGTTCGTTGATGACTTCCAGTATGGTCAGTTCCGGATCGAAGTGCCGGAGGCGCGCCGCCAACTCGCCCCAGAAACCGATAAATGCGTCCTGCCAGGCGGGATTCAATTCTGACGGACGGTCTTCATTGTGCAAATCGATTAGGACGAGCAATCCGGCCCGGTGAAAGCGCTCGATCGCCGCCTCCACAAACCTGGCATTCTCCTCGCGCACAGCGCCGGTCCGTTGGTCCATGAT
Source organism: Candidatus Omnitrophota bacterium (assembly GCA_023473405.1). GTDB lineage: Bacteria > Verrucomicrobiota > Verrucomicrobiia > Limisphaerales > UBA1319 > JAMCZD01. The sequence continues at coordinate 205 of JAMCZD010000058.1, read as the reverse complement.
CACTTTGGGCTGGAGACACAAGCGCACGTGCCTTAAGCCCATCCGCCGCATCAGCCTGGCCTCGTCCTCCGTGATGTAATTGTCGAAATATTCAGCGCCCTCTCGACTATACATGGCGTCATAAATAACGCAGCATAATATGGTTGACGATCACGGTGTTATCCGGCACCATGCGCAGAAACTCGAATCCAGGAGTTCCTATGCG
>JAMCZD010000262.1 GCA_023473405.1 Candidatus Omnitrophota bacterium | reverse complement strand
GGTGCTCAGCAAGCGCGGCCAGATCGAGTATGCCGCCCGGAAGGGTGAAGAAGTCCGCATTGTCGGCGGTCGGACCGTGACGGGTTGGAAACCGGTCACGGACCCGGCGGTGCTCGAGCGTCTCGATCCTGCCGCCCGCAAGCAGGTCTTTCAGGCCGACCTCAAGGCACTCGGCATCACAGACCTCGAGGGAATCGGCCACGCTGGCACTTACCAGTCCGATCCGGGTCTCGAGTTGTTTTTCGCGGATAAACCGATGACGCTGGCGCGCTACCCAAACCAGGGCTACATGAAAATCGCCGGTGTTCTCGACACCAACGGAGTCGCTGCGTCCGACCGCGCCAGTTCGCCCGATGGGCGATTCGTTTGCGATGACCCACGCACGGCGCGTTGGATGAAGGAGAAGGGTGTTTGGCTGCACGGTTTCTGGGTATGGGACTGGGCCGACGAGCGGATTCCGCTCGGAAAGATTGACCCGGCGGCTCACACAATTGGTTTTGCGCCGAGGCCAGGCCGTTCCTACGAGGTGCGGAAAGGCCAATGGTTCTATGCTGAGAACGTCCTGCCCGAACTGGACAGCCCGGGCGAATGGTACCTGGACCGTGACACCTCGATCCTCTATTTCTGGCCGACCGCTTCGCTCGACTCGGGCAAGACCGTGGTCTCGAGGGTTCGCGACCTTTTCCAGTTCAATAACGCCTCGAACATCACCCTGCGCGGATTTGTAATCGAGGCCGGGCGGGGCAACGCCGTAGTGGTGAAAGGCGGATCGAACGCGCGCGTGGCAGCCTGCACGATCCGCAACATGGGGAACTGGGCGGTGAAGGTTTACGGAGGCACTCGGCACGGCGTGGTGGGCTGTGATATTTACCAGACGGGCCAGGGCGGAATCCATCTCGAGGGCGGCGATCGCAAGACCCTCACTCCCGCCGGGCACTACGCGAACAATAACCACATCCATCACACCGCGCTCTGGGACCCGGTCTATCAGCAGGCAATCGCACTGTTCGGGGTCGGGAACTACGCCACCCATAATCTTATCGACCACGTCCCGCATGTGGCGATCGGCTTCAGCGGCAATGACCAGACGATCGAGTACAACGAGATTCACGACGCGGTCTTTCAGTCCAATGACGCCGGTGCCATCTATACCTCGCCCCCCGACGAAACCTGGTCCATGCGCGGCCACAAAATCCGCTTCAATTACCTGCACGACATCCACGGGTTTGAGGGACGGGGCTGCAACGGGGTTTACCTGGATGACTGTTTCTCGTCCGCCGACATCTCGGATAATATCTTTTACCGTGTGGCGACGGCGATCCTGATTGGCGGCGGGCGCGACAATATCATGACCAACAACATGTTCATCGACTGCGGACGTGCCTTCAGCATTGACGCCCGTGGACTGGGCTGGGCCAAAGGGGTAGGCACCTTCGCGACCCGGGAGCTGATCGACCTTCATTACCAGCAACCCCCTTGGTCGGTCAAATACCCGGAGATCCTCCACATCCTCGAAGATGAACCGCTGGCTCCCAAGGGCAACGTAATGGCCCGCAATATCTCCTGGGGCGGCAAGTGGGGTTGGACGGAACCGAAGGCGGTCCCTTATGTCAAGTTCGAGGATAACCTGGTCGATATGGACCCGTTGTTTGCCGGGAAACCGCCGGCTGATTTCCGTTTGAAAGAGGCGTCGCCAGCCTGGAAGCTGGGATTTCGCCCGATCCCGTTCGATCAAATCGGCCTTTACAAAAGTGACAATCGCGCCTCGTGGCCGGTAGTTTCGGAAGCGGAACGACAAGACCATGGGCACCAGGGTGTTACACTCTACGTTTCCAAGCTGGGCGATAATTCCGATGGCAGCAGTTGGGCGAAGGCCTTTCGAACGATCCAGGCCGCCTTGTTGGCGGTGCCTGACGACCAAGGCGGGCATCGAATTATCATCCGCCCGGATACTTACGTGGAAGCGAATCTCTATGCCGTCCATAAAGGCGCGCCCGGTGCCTACAACCTTTTTTGGGGCGATTATGATGGGAGCCTTGGCTCCGGGGCGACCGGGTGGGTGGTGGTGGATAGCAGCGCCCCGGGTGTGGCGGTTCGCACGGACCCCGACCGAGGGGGCAATTGGAAAATTGTCACCTCCCAAGCGCCGGAGTCCGGCTTCAAGAGCGTAGACTGGTGGGGGACATTCACTGGTCCGCCCGGTACTTTTTCCGATTTCATCTGGGACCGATGGGTATTCCGGCACATATATGCGACCGGCGGCGAAGGTGGATTCGGGCTTTACACGGTTGGCGATGAATGCCGATCACCCTGCACGCTGGTGGTTGAGGACTGCGTCGGCATAGGACGCTTCGCCGGGGCGCTGCTTGCCGGTGGCGTGGGCCGGAAAGATGAACCTGTCGTGTTTCGCAACTCCTACTTCATGAACCTCGATTGCTGGGGAGACGCCGGTGGTGTTTATGTCCGAACACACCATGCCTCGATGCCGGATTACCCGGACGTGATCATCGATAATTGCACCATCGTTAGCCCGGACAATGCCCTCCAGGCCGGTTTTCCTGGGTTTGACCAGTACACCCGGGTCAAGCTCAAAGACTGCCGCCTGATAACGCTCAATTTCTCCCAACCTCGCGGAACCCCCTCTTCGGGGATCATTTGCTGCGACACCGACGACAAGTATTTCCGCGTCGATCTCGAGGACTGTGTCCTTGCCGGCTTCAAGGTCTTTGGCACGAGCTATTCGCAATTGAATAAAGTAGTCGGAACCGGCACGGGGAACCCTTCCTACTCGATCAAGGGGCGGGTTCAGGCTTATGTCCAGTACGAGCAACCGGTGCCCAAAGGAATGGAACGTCTGGGGCTCTGGCCAGTAAAAGCCTTCGGCGACCTCGTGCCTCCCGCGCCCGGCGGCCTGTTGCCGAGCCCAAAACGCACCGCCTGGTTTAGCAAGGCCAAGTTCGGCCTTTTTGTGCATTGGGGACCGTTTGCGGTGCTGGGAAGCGATCCCGAGGCGAAGTTCAATTACTCGGACCTCAAGGAGAGCGACGAGGCACGCAAGGAATTCGCGAAGTATGCCGCTCGGTTTAATCCCAAGTCATTCGACGCCGCGAAATGGATTGAGATCGCCAAAGCGGCGGGGACGAAGTACCTCGTTTTCACGTCCAAACATCACGACGGCTACGCCATGTTCGACAGCCGGTTGACGGATTTCAATTCGATGGCCGGCACTCCGCGCAAGGATTACGTGCGGGAACTCGTAACCGCCGCGCGCGACGCCGGCATGAAGATCGGGTTCTATTATTCGCTGCTCGACTGGAATCAGCCAGATTATCGGACTGACCTGACCGGATTTGTGAACCGTTTCGTGTTCGGCCAGGTCGGTGAGCTTTGCCGGAACTACGGCCCCATCGACCTCATTTGGTTCGATGGTGAATGGGACCACACGGCTGAACAATGGCGGGCGCCTGAATTGGTTCGCAAGATCCATCAACTACAACCGGCGGTCCTGATCAATGACCGCCTGGGCAAAGGCGAGCGTGGTATCAACCCGTTGTGCGACTTCTACACGCGCGAGCAACCATCCGAAATGAACGTCATGATGCCCTTTGAACGGGAGCGGCCACATCCCTGGGAGGCGTGCATGACGATTGGCGATTATTGGCAGTACTGCGTCAAGGATACTCGGTTCAAAAGCGTTCCCGAGCTTATTCGCATCTTGGTGGACGTGGTGAGTCGCGGTGGCAACCTCCTGTTGAACGTGGGGCCAAACCCCGATGGCGTGATCCCGGTACCTCTGGTGGAACGGCTGCGCGGGGTCGGGGCATGGCTTGCCGTAAACGGCGAATCCATTTACGGGACGACCGGCTCACCGTTCAAGGATTTACCCGCGGGCAGATGCACCGCAAAGGGCAACTACCTTTACCTTCATTTGGACCAGCGTCCCGGCCCGGCGGTCCGGTTGCCCGGCCTTCAGACCACGATTCGAAAGGCTTGGTTCCTTCGGACCGGCCAGACGCTTCCTTTCGACAATGCAACCAAGACTATTACCTTGCCCAACACCCTTCCGGACGACGCCGTAACCACGATTGCCATGGAACTCGATGGGCCGGCCGTTGTGCGGTAGTCCCAATCTCGGTAGGGACGGATTCCATTCCGTCCCATTTATAAGCGGCAAAAGTGGGTGCGAACTGGAAATTCGCGTTGACCTGTGGCATTTTATCCGCGGCATTCGCCAATGGACAAGGCGACCCGCGGCATGAGGCAATACGACTTGGTGGTGATCGGTTCCGGACCGGCGGGTGAAAAAGCAGCCGTTCACGCTGCCTATCACGGCTACCGGGTGGCCGTGGTTGAGAAATTGTCGAATCTTGGCGGTGCTGGGGTGAACACGGGCACGCTCCCTTCGAAAACGCTAAAGGAAACCGCGCTATACTTGTCCGGTGCACAGGAAAGGCGCCTCTACAGCGTTGAACGTAAGCTCAGCCGAAGTCCGGACGCGGCGGATTTCTTGTTTCGCGAGCGATACGTGGTGAAGACCGAAAGGGAGGAGCTGCGGATGGAATTGCTGAAGCGGAAAGTGGATGTCTATTTTGGCCTGGGCAGGTTCCTGGACCCGCATCGCATCGAGGTCGGGGGAGAGCAAAGCCAGGTCCTCTATGGGGACAAGATACTGATAGCCACGGGTTCATACCCGGCGCATCCGCCTGGCATACCGTTTAACGGCCGCATCCGGGATTCCGACACCATCCTGCAAATCGATCGCATACCTCGATCGCTGTGCATAGTAGGCGCAGGCGTGGTGGGGTGCGAATACGCCACGATATTCGCCGAAATGGATTGCAAGGTGACCCTGGTCAACAGCCATAAGGACATACTGCCTTTCCTGGACCGGGAGATCGCCGGGGCGCTCGTGGACCAGATGCGGGAATGCGGCATTGAGATCCTTGCCGAAACGAAGATCGAGTCCGCCACGGTCGAAAAGAGAGACGGCAAAGAGTTTGTGCGCGCGCATCGGGCCGACGGCGGCTGGATCGAGGCAGAGATGTTCCTGTATGCGTCGGGGCGCAACGGCAACACGACCGACCTGGATTGCGCCAGGGCAGGATTGAAACTCGCGGGGCGCGAGACGCTGGAAGTGGACGAAACCTATCGCACCGCAGTACCCCACATTTATGCCGCAGGCGATGTAATCGGGTTCCCGGCGCTGGGCAGCACCAGCATGGACCAGGGGCGGGTGGCGGTGACCCACATGTTCGGCCTGCACGACGTCGAACGTGTGGCCAAACAATTTCCCTTTGGCATCTACACCATTCCCGAGGTGTCCATGATCGGCTTGACTGAGGAAACGGCACGGAAAAAAGGCATTGACTACGCCGTGGGACGCGCCTTTTATAAAGACATCCCGCGCGGCCTTATCGTCGGAGCTGAACATGGCTTTCTCAAAATGATTGTGAATCGGCGGAATCGGATGGTTCTCGGTGTGCATATCTTCGGGACGCACGCGACCGAATTGGTGCATTACGGAATGGAGTTGGTGGAGAACGAGGAATCGCTGGGTCGGGTGCTCGGCACGGTCTTCAATTTCCCTACACTCCACGAGTTGTATAAATACGCGGCTTACGAAATCTGGACCGGCGAACTGGATGATCGCGCGCGTGAGGTTGCCCCTCGGGAAAGCGATCACCAGGCCGCCTCAGACAAGGAACACAAATGAAGAATGTGATATTGCTATTGGTTGGATTTGTGGTGGGAATACTTCTGTGCATCGTTGTTCCCCTGGCGATTTTCGCCGCGGGCACGATCAATTTTGGGGCGACCACTAAACCGGGCTGGTTGGAACGTACGCTTGCGCCGTGGGCGCTTGACCAGTCGCGAGAAACCCGCGCGCCGCGGGAAAATGACCCGTATACAAACGCTCCCGCCGTGCTGGTTACAGGTCTCGATTACTACCGGGCCAACTGCGTAATGTGTCACGGCGCCCCCGAAGTTGATACCTGGGATCTGGCGAAGGGGCTGAATCCGTCGGCGCCCCATTTGCAGAGCCACGGTACCCAAAGCTTTTCCGACGGCGAGCTGTTCTGGACGGTCAAGCAAGGCGTCCGCATGACCGGGATGCCGGCTTTCAAGCCTACTCATAGCGATGAACAAATCTGGATCATCGTTGCGTTCGTCCGGCATCTGCCCAGTCTCAGCGCGGATGAAAAGGCCGCCTTGCGGGCGGCGCGCGAAGCAGTAACGCATCTTCCTGTCGAAGCCAAGTAATTGTATCTGAGAATGCGGAGCGGTTAAACACATTTTGCGCCGAACTCCCCGGTGACCTGACGCACGTGATCCGGACCGTTTGGCCGGGGATTAGTTCGAGAAGTTCTGCTTTGCTTGTTCGTATGTTTTTTGCAGTTTTTGCCAGGCTTCGTCCAGACCCGACTGCGCCTTCTTCCAGTCCTCTTGACCGGCTGCTTTCAGTTCGTCGAGTTTCTTGGCAACAACATCGCGTTGGGCGCGGAGTTCGACCAGTGCCTGGTCTGCTTTGGTTCTGGCTTGAGCGGTCAACTTCGAGGCTTTGCTTTCCAATCCGGCGATGTCAGTGTCCATGGCATTGAGCTGTTTCTGCACCGCAGCCGCAACCTGGTCCTTGGTTTGTGCCGCGTATTGCTTGGTAGCGTTTACGGCCTCGTTGACTTTACCTTTGACTTGCTCACCGGATACGGATTGGTCGTTCTGAGCGGACTGTTGTTTTTGCTGACAGCCGGCTGTCACGGCCAAGGCGGCCATCAGGGACAAGGCATTCAGTATTAGTTTTGGTTTCATGGGTATTGCTATTCGGTTTTAAGGTTTTGTTTTTATATCAACCACGACTCGGGTTCGTTCCAACGTTTTCACCCAAGCTAAATAACATACGCCCGGATGAAGACATTCGCCACGCTCCTACGTTCCCGTGCCAGAAACGCCTGCCACCAATGCCGGGCGCAAATAGCGGGCAATACCTTCCTCGAAAGTGGAGGCTTGGAAGCCAAATAGGTCCTTGGCCGGCCACGGATTACCCACGGTTTCCTCCTCGAGCATAATCAGTTGATCGCGATTCAACGGCGGCGCACGGTAAAGCACGGTCGGGAAAAACCATTCCAAACTGGACGCCAATCCGCGAGCGAACTCGATCGGTAAATGGCATTTCAGGCGCTTCCGACCGGTGACCGTCATGATCTGGTCCATGACTTCGTCGAACGTCAGGATTTCCTGGGTGCACAGGTCCAGGGTTTGGCCGATGGACCTCGGTTCGGCCAGGGCCTTGACAAAGCAATCGGCCACTATTTCGACGGCAATGGGCTGCAGCTTGCCAAGTCCTTTGCCCATGACCGGCAATAGCGGGGATTTCCGCAGCATCTTCGCAAACAGATTCACGAATTGGTCTCCCGGCCCGTAAATGATCGAGGGACGGAAGATCGTCCAATCCAATCCGCTCTGGCGGACAATTTCTTCAGCAGCCCATTTCGATTGATGATAGCGAGAAGCGGCACGGGGGCGGGTCCCGAGGGCGCTCATGTGAATCAAACGGCGGACCTTGGTTTTCTGCATGGCGGTCACGAGCAACTGAGTGCCGCGGGAATGGACATTCTCGAACGTCGACTGGCCGGCTTCGCTGATGATGCCAATCAAATGAATCACCGCATCCGCGCCCTGAAGGCCGATTTCCAATGCCACTGGATCGAAAATATCCCCAGGTTGAACGGCTGCCTGGTAACGATGGACCATGGCTTGCACGCGTTCATTGCCCGGTTGCCGGGCCAGGATTCGAATTGAATAACCGGTCGCATGCAGTTGATGGACAACCGCTTGGCCAACAAATCCCGTCCCTCCAGTCACGAATACTGTCATAAACCTGTTTGTAACCGATTGCCAATCCGGCGACGCATTGACCGGCCCACCGCAAAGCCGGTTGGAAACCGGCGATACAGCAGACTCGGAAGTCTGCCACATAAATCGGCGCTGCGTTGCACTGACCGACCGTCGCGCGAGCTTTTACCCACACCCAATAAAAAGCTTTGTGACTTATGGCACCGAATATTATGGTAACCCGTCTATGTCCTTTGTCGAGTTCGAGCATCAGCATCAGGCCGTCCAAATCCTCCGACGCAGTTTGGAAAACGGACGGTTGGGTCATGCATACCTGTTCACCGGTGACGATCTGGCGTCACTCGAGGCCGCCGCTCAAACCCTCGCCAAGACCTTGAATTGTCGGCAACCACCGCGTCGCGGGGCCACTGGCATTGCGCTGGACTGTTGCGACATCTGTTCGAATTGCCGAAGGATTGCGGACGCCATACACCCGGACGTCCAATGGATTCGGCCCGAGTCCAAGTCGCGCGTGATCACGATTGATCAAATGCGTGAGTTGATGCAGACCATCCACCTCAAACCGCTCGAAGCCGAATACAAAATCGCCATTATCGTTGCCGCCGACCGCCTGAACGACCAGGCGGGCAATGCCTTCCTGAAAACACTCGAAGAACCCCCGGATAAATCGGTGGTGATCCTGCTCTCCACCCAGCCTCAGCGCTTGATGGAAACCATCCTCTCGCGCTGCCTGCGATTGAGTTTCGCCGGCGAAAACGCTCGCCCACTCAGTGCTGATCAAATGGCCTGGCTCGACACTTTCAGCACCGCCGCCGGACGTCAAAACTCGTTGCTCGATCGCTATCGGTTGTTGGGCATCCTGCAGAAACGACTCGCGGCGTCGAAGGCGGAGATCGAAAAAACGCTTGCCGCGCGTTCCCCGGCCGAGCGGTACAGTGACGTCGACCCGGGTTTGCGGGAGAAACGGGAGGATGAATTGGCGGCGGCGATCGAGGCCGAATACCGCCATCAACGGACGGAATCGATTGCCTGTCTGCAGCGATGGTTGCGCGACGTCTGGCTTCACACCCTGAAACTCCCGTCGAGCGAACCGGATTTTCCCGGCCTTTTCGAGCAAACCGCCGCCGTGGCACAACGCATCTCGCCCGAAGACGCCATGGAAAATCTGCAGATCATGGAGCGAACCCAGCGCCTGCTTGATACCAACGTTCAGGAAGCGCTCGTCTTGGAAGTCGGATTCATCAAGCTCAAGCTGTGAAAGCCAAATCGCGGGTTCAACCGGTTGTTTCGGCGCCGAGTGTGTCCATTTTCCAGTCCATTCCTTGGCCCCGGATTTTTGCCGGTTTGTTTGGCGCGTTTCTGGGGCTTGCCCTGATCAAGTTTGGCAACCCCGTTATCCTCGATCGCTTTGTTGATGCACCGCCGGAAAAACTGGTTTCACTCGAACGCGGTTTTGCCGCCAATCCCGAATTGCTGTCCCCCTCGTCAAATCCCGACGCCTCAGCCGTCTTGTACGAACCTTGGCCGGTGTCGCGAGGACTATGGATACTCGGCGGACTGCTCTTGGTTGGTTTGAAAATGGGCCGATGGCAACCGCCGATGGGGCGCTGGATTTTTGCCTCGGCAGCCGTTTGGCTGGGCTGGCAGTTGTTGGCCTCCAGCCAAACGGCGAATCCTTACCTGACCCGGGTCACCATTCTCCACTTCCTGGCGTGCGCCGTTTGCCTATTCTTGGGGTGGCACAGCCTGAGCCGGGTTCAGCGCCTGTGGCCCTTTTGGACCGCGCTGATCATCGGCCTGTGGCTGGTTTTCTGGCAGGGTTTTGCCCAGCATTACGGCGGCTTGGAGGAGACACGCCAATTCATCTATGCCCAACCCAACTGGAAAGACTTTTCGCCCGAGTTCATCAAACGGATCACCAGCGGACGGATTTATTCCACGCTGGTCTATCCCAATGCCTTGGCAGGCGCCATTCTTCTGCTCCTGCCATCCGTCTCAATCGCCCTGTGGCGCTTAAGCCGGCGCTTCGGCAACGTCGCGCGCGGTGTCCTGGTCGGGACGTTGGTTTACGCCGGCTTGGCCTGCTTGATATGGTCCGGATCAAAAGCCGGCTGGCTAATCGCGCTGGGCCTCGGTCTGGTATTGATTTTGAGCCGCCCGATCAGCCGCCAGATCAAGTGGCTGGTTCTGGCCGGCATCCTGGCGCTCGGCCTCAGCTTTTTTTTCATCCGGTATGCCGGTTATTTCGCCCGGGGCGCTACCAGCGTTTCCGCTCGGTTCGATTACTGGCGCGCCGCTCTCCAGACCGCCGCAAGCCATCCTGTCCTGGGCAGCGGTCCGGGAACCTTCTCCGTGTCTTACAGGAAGATCAAAAAACCCGAATCCGAAATGGCCCGGCTCGCCCACAACGATTACCTGGAACAGGCCTCTGACTCAGGCATTGTCGGTTTCCTGGCCTACTCGCTTTTCATCGTTGGTTCGCTTATCTTCACCTATCGGCGCGGGCTCGTTCAGAAGGATGGACTGCGCTTTGCCGTCTGGCTTGGTGTTCTAGGATGGGCCACCCAAAGCCTCGTCGAATTCGGACTCTACATTCCGGCCTTGGCCTGGCCGGCTTTCACTTTCATCGGGTGGTTGCTCGCCGGCGATCGGACTCAGCCGCCTGAAGCCGCTTGCGCGAACCAGCCGGGCCGCCGCCGCAGGCAAGGTTATATGAATGCCGAGTGAAGCGACCCCCATTGCTCGCTTGCTCGCAGCACCCCAAACCACTGACCGCTGACATCGGGCTTTCCGCTCATTCCCAACGCGGAATCCCCCCATCTCTCGTGCTCCCAGCCTTAGTTTCTTGTCGATGCGCCTGTTGTCGCATCACGTGCCTTTATGCACAGACACAATATCACGCTGTCCGAACCAGTAAGCGACATGGTGCAGGCTCAGGTGAAGAGCGGCCGTTACAAGGACTTTTCGGCCGCGCTCCAGGAGGCCGCGCGGCATTATTTTTTCGGGCCGCCCAGCCCCTTCGAAGAATACGGTGTCACGCCTGAAGAAGTCGAACGGGCCGCCCAGCGCGACCTGGCCGCCATCCGCAAAGACCGCAAATCCGGCAAACTCACTCCCTGGACGCCCGGCCTATGATCTATCAGAGGCCAGGCTTCGAGCGCCGTTATCAGAAGCTCTCGACTTACCAACGCTCCCGCGTTGAGGAAAGGGGTCACCCATTAACTTTTCAGCCCTTTTTGGTTGCCTCCTCATCCGTTGTGCGCTCAGCCATAAAAGGGGCAAAAGCCTTGCCCGCAATCTGCTCATGCAAAGATTATAGGACCCCTAAAGCTTACTGAGGTACGGGCGGCCATCCCGGAGGGATGCCAGCCATTAGCCGGGGGTTGTGCGAGGCACGAGCGCCACCCCCGGAACACAAACGCAAACGAAACCCGATCCCGGAGGGATCGCAGACGACGCT
>JAMCZD010000026.1 GCA_023473405.1 Candidatus Omnitrophota bacterium | reverse complement strand
AGCTCAGCCGCGTCTCGAGGTAATCGGGCAACTGCTTTTCAAAAGCTGCATCGGACCACACCAGGGTGGCGCCGATCACTCGATGCGTAGGGAACGAGAAACCGAGTTGCCACGCTTTATCAAGCCATTGCCATTCATGGTGCTGGATGCAATCCGACAAACACACCATGGGCCCGGCTGAACAACGCCGCAGGTCCCCTTCCCCGTTATACCAATAAAGGTTGGCTGTTTCGTAGATTTCACGCTCGACGACCGTCGGCGCATGGCGCAGCGCGTCCCATTGTTCGAGGGTATCGTGCGCGAGCGTGAACGGTCTGAGTTCGACCTGGGGCGCATAGGCCTTGATCAGCATCAGCATCGCCAATGCATCATAATGAAATTTCGGGTTATCCTCGCCCAGCGTAATGGCCGACGCCACCGACTCGACAATGAAACCGTCGATACCCGTCCGGGCGATACGCTGGTAATCAACCCCATACCGGTACAGGGCCTCGAATGGGTCGCGCGTCCAGGCGGTGTTGAAAACGACCTTCTTGCCCATCGAGTGGAGGGCGGTGACAATCTTGCGCCAGAACTTTTCCCAACGGTCAGCATAGAATCCAATCCATTCCGCGCGCCGGTGGTCCCAAATCCAGTTCGCCCGTTCCTCCATTGCCGCCGACAATCCGCCGGTCCAGCGATTGAACTCGGGAGGCAGCTCGATTTTCGTTGCCTCGACAAACTGTTTCACCATGTCTTCCGAGTAGTCCACGTCCACCAATGATTGGCGCCCGCTCGAGTAGCCATCGGCGCCGTGGTAACCGTCAAAGCCGTAATCGCGCATGACTTCGATCAGCTTCGAAAGGAAAAAGTCTTCGTAATAGGTTCCATCCTGAAAGCGGCGCAACGGATTAATCGAAGGAAAACGATCGCCCGCCCGGCGGGTCTCGTATATCTCAGAATGCTGGTTTGCCCACCTGCCGGGGACCGGGTTGGACGCAGCCGGCTTCGAATACGCGAGCGGACCAGACGCCGCCTTCTCGTCCGTCAATATCTGTTGCTCTTCATGGCCGGGAATGGTCGAGCTGGCGGCAACTTTGGCGGACGTCAGCGAAATCTCGTTTGTTCCCGCCCACAGTCGAACTCGGCGCAGGCCGCAACTCATGGCGGCGGTGGTATCTTGGGTGTTTAAAATACGGATGCGCAAGGCGCTGAGGCTGGAAACGGGAAGAGAAACGGACGCACCGGCACCCGGAAGGTTGGGCAACCGGCCGTGACCGACTTCCTTCCAAGACGAATCCGTCCCCAAAACGTCCACGGCGAAATCGCCCGAGCGATAGTCCCCGCTGGGCCAATCGGATTGGAAGAGCTCGAGTTTGGTTGCAGTAACAGCAGCCGGGAGAGTCAGGGTCAAGGTGACTGGAAACGCGGCGTTGTTATTGGCCAGCCACTGCGGTTTGCCGCTCGCAATGCCCGCGCCCGAGACCATGTCAAAGAAACTGCAATAGACTTGGATGTGATGCCGGTGCAGTTCGGCAATCAAATCTCGAAGTTGGTAGTTGGTCCATACCTGTCGCGCATGTTCTTTGCTGTAAGGCCGCGCCCCATACGAACAATACTCGGGCGGAAATGCCCACTCCTTTCCCATCCCGCCGTGGGCGTGAACGAAGTCCGGGCTGAACAAAAGCAAGGACACGGCATCGGGCGCAAAACCGGCGTTGTCGATGAAATGCTGAACCCCGAAATCCGCTTGAGTATTATCGAAGCCGATCAATTCGATCCACAGCCACCGCTGATATGGCCTGCCTTGGGACTCGGTGGCATCGGCACCCTGCATAGGTGCCACGGCTATGCCAATGGCTAAGGCAATCAATCCCAGCCAGGTGAGCGGCGATGATCTGTGCGCAGCCCCAATAAAACTGATGCGTCCCTTCGGGGCACGGATGTCTTCATCCGCGCTTCCTGAGGCTCGTTTGTTGGCAAAACTCGAAGAGTTCTTCCTCCACGCGCGGATGAAGGCATCCGCGCTCCTATTAATCGCGTAGTTCATCGATTAAGCCAGAACGGCGATGCGCCAGGTCGCATTAAACCTGTGCCGCCGGAGTCTACAGGGGATGATCACCCACTTGAGCGATCCATTGCCGGCTCCATTCAACCGCCTCGAGGCCCAAGTCGCAGATATTGGTCGCCAGGAAGATCATTCCCCAGATGCGGCCTTCCTTAAGCCATTTCAATCCCAGCTCGCACTGTTTCCGCATCAGATCGAGCGGGACCGGTTTACCGCTGCCGAATCCCCACATGTAACAGCCCAGAAGGATGCGCTTATTTGGCACCATTTCTTTGAGCTTCTCGAAATTCGACTCCAAGTCCTTCAAGTCCTCGAAGTTCCAAGTCCAGAGCGAAACCACGTCGCAAAACTCGAGGTGGGACAGGATGCTCGGCTCGAGTTGATTGGTATAGAGGGTAACGCCCAGATCGAGCCGGCGTCCGTTGACGTGATTCAGCTCCTCCCGAATCTCGCGCAACTGCTGAACGGACAAGGCGGCGGCGGCTTCGGAAGCGGGCTTTTTCTTTTCGGACAAGACGCTCTCAGCCTCGTGGTCCGGGTAAGAGGAGCTGGCCGTCGCTTTAGCTTCATTCAACGGAATTCCATCTTCTCCAGCCCAGAGACGGACCCGGCGCAGGCCACAACTGAGTGCACCGGCAGTGTCGTAAGTGCTCAAGATTCGAATGCGGAGGGCGCGGACCTGGTCCCCCGGCAAGGTCACCTTCTTGGGTGCGCCGGCGGTATTCGGCAACACGCCTCGGGCCGTTTCTTCCCATCGATCTCCATCCGCCGACAGGTCCACCGCAAAGTCCTTGGAACGATAATCACCTGAATGCCAGTCTGATTGCTCCAACTCGAGCCGGGTCGGACGCGCCGGCCCGGCAAGGGTCACAGTCAGAGCAACTGGAAACGTGGGATTATTCTGGGCCAGCCAGTTCGGTTTAGCCTCCCCGCCACCAATATGAAAGAAATCATCCATGAAAACCCCCGTTATGGACGGCATCGAGGCGGCGAGCTGCAACGTGTAGTTACGATCTTCCACCGAAGTCGCCCCGCCGGCACCCGTAATGGACCAGAAGATTTTCTTCAAGGACTTGAACGGCACGGCATATTGTTCGTAGGGCGGAGCGGGTTTGCCGTTGTAACGGATCAGGATGATATTGGGAACCCCGAGGTAATGAGCGCCTTCGACCGGGGTGATCCGCCCGTTTCGAGGCAGACCGTACGAGTTGTCATAACAATGCGCATCGTGCGCCCATGCCCAGAACCGGTCGCGCACCTTTTCCCCGGCTTGAGCGGGTGTTTGGGTGCCGGCGGACTCGGCCGCGCCAGAACTCAAAGTTGGAATCCAGGCCAGGCTGGGAACAGTTACCGCCAGCCGTTGGACAAATTGCCGGCGCGAGTGAGTATTCGGATTTGAGGTATTCATATCGAGTTTCTATCTATGAGTCTTATTGCGGGAGCCCATCCTGCATCCGTTTCAGGTCCTGATAATCTGTGTTGTTGGCCACCGATTTGCCGTATTCGCCGAACTTGAAGGTTTTCGGCCATTTCCATACCCAGTGTTCGACATGTCCGTCGATGAAGGAGAAGTTGCAGCCCTGGTCATGCCTGTCTGCAGGCATATTGCTCCAGTTCCTGGCCGGGGGCAGTGAAGTCAAGAACCAGGCATCGTCGATGCTTTCCTCGTGTTCATCGAGGAAAACAAAAATCTTGGGCAACTGGACCTGTTTAATATCGGCCATCTTGTCCACACCTATCATCCCATACCCGTTATTGCCGACGTAAGCATTCATGCTGTAGCTTCGGGTGCGCGGCATCGGCAGTGTCCGCACTCCAATCGACGCCTTGGATCGATCGGCCGGGCAATGGTAAATAGCCACCGAATCGTTGTATTTAAACAGCACCCCATTCTGAATCCAGATGGTGTTGGTGTCGGCCCGGGCATCGCTCGAACCGATCCACGAATCAGGTGTGCTGACCGAGTCGGCCCCGCGAAAGAAGGCCTGGTTGGTGGGAAAGGTATCGTTATTATCCTGGGCATACATCACCCAGCAGAGCTGCAATTGCTTGAGATTGCTTAAACAAGCGGTGGTGACACCTTTGCTCTTGGCCTTCGACAACGCCGGCAATAGCATCCCGGCCAAAATAGCTATAATCGCAATCACCACCAACAGCTCGATCAGGGTGAAAGCCCCCCGTTGCCTATCTTGCACTTTCATAAGAGTATAATCTTTTCACGGTTTAACTGCTCTTAGTTCAACGGAATCTTGTAATAAACAAGCCAGCCGCCAAACGCCGAACCTACCTCGATGTCCGCCGTGCGGTACCAGGCCACATGGCCGTCTTCGAACAGGAAATTGCCGCCCTTGGGTTCTCCGGTACGCTGGATATGGCTCGAATAAGGGACGTGATTGCTGTAATACCAACTCGTCACGTGGGGATTCTTGCCGGTTGGGCTGACGCCGCCAGTGGCCTGCTTGATGTCGATAAGGGTCGGCGCGTTCTTGAATTCAGCGCCCAGTTTTCGCTTGGCCGCCCACCCGCCCAGGCCCTGGCTGTTGTAGTTCCAGCCGGGCGAGTTGGTATCGCGACCGGGCAAATACTGGTAACCAATGATGACAATTGTATTCCCGGCAAACAACTGCTCGTCGGCGAACCGATGCCACTTCTGGGTGGGACAATACACAATGTTGAATTTGTCCTTGGTTTCACCGGCGGTCTGCTTGATGAGGTAATCACGCCAAAACTGCTGCAATTTCGGCCCCGCAAAATTCAAATCCGCGTCTGTGGCATCCGGGAAATAGTCACTGTTCTCGCTGGCATACATTTGCACGGCGACGCCCCATTGTTTCATATTGCTCGAACACAGGGCTCGGTCGGCCGAAGCTTTGGCCTGGGACAACGCCGGCAAGAGCATGCTCGCCAAAATCGCGATGATAGCCACCACCACTAACAGCTCGATCAAGGTAAAAGCGCGCTGCGTAATCACTAAGTCCTTTCGACCGGTCTAATTCCGGCTACCATTTGACGGCATCTTGACTTGAGGCGCTCATCCAAGTCAGCAGATTCCCAGGCTCAGCCTACAGACAGACTAGAAATCCTTGCACACTTGGCTTGATTTACACCCATTCCCAGGTCCGGTTCGGCGGGAGGCCGGGAAATCGTACCCAGCCTCCCTGGAATGGACCCGTTACGGTTTGCGCACCCGGTAAAACTTGGCTCCGGAGCCAGCGTTTACGGTTACGGTATCATATCCACCGGACGTCTGCGGCACCTGGTCAACCGGCGCCCATGCCGGGTTCGCCAGGCTATCCGCGGCTTCCAGTTGCAGACCCGCCTGGTGCAGCCAGGCGATCTCGATCATGCCGGGCTGTGTCTGGCTGATGGACAACACGATTTCTCCATTTACGGGTCCAGATAAGGCGGCGATTTCGGACGACGACAACGCATCGCTATAGATGCGGACGTCATCCAGGGCGCCTCCGTAGAATTGTCCATACTTGGGAATGGCGCCGAACCATAAGACATCATCGCCGCGGCTGGTAATATCGCCCGTGGTCGCCTTGCTGGCGATCAAAGCACCATTGACATACAAGGTGCGGTTGAATCCGTCCCAGACCACCGCGATATGTTGCCAATTGGTGGACGCCATGAAGGACGGGTTCCAATTCTGATTACTGCCATTATTGTGCGTGAGGACGAAGGTTCCGCCGCCCGTGAGCGCGAAGGCGTATCCACCGCTGAAGCTCTCGCCGTTGTCCATGTTGATAATCCGCTGCGTCACGCCATTAGCCCCGTTCCACTTCTGCCACCAAGCCACCGTGTAGGGTGTGCCCGCCAACTCGAGGGCCGAGCCGGTGGCGCCGTTGATCTCGACGTAGCTGTTGGTTCCATTGAGCAGCAGTGCCCCCGAGCCGACTTTGCCCGCGACATAAGTGGCATCGTGGATCGTGCCGTTATGCGTCCCGGCCGAATCGGTCGCGGTTATCCCTGAACCCTCGTCAAAGGTCCAATGGCCAGCCAGTGTGGGAACCTTACTCGCTAACACGGTTACAATGGCATCCGCGCTGGTCTTGGTTTGGGTCAATTGGGTGTGAGTTAGTAGCACGCGATAATGGGCGCTTCCCATTTCAGCTATGCTCGGACTGTAAGTGGCGGAAGTGGCGCCAGGAATATCCGTTCCGTCCTTCTGCCACTGATAGCGCAATCCACTGGCCGGCAGGAGATCGTTGTAAACGTTGGCCTCGACCGATAGAACCACTCCACCGGCCTGATTCTGCCTAACGGTGACGCCGGCCGGTTGCCGGGAAATTACAATCGGCGGCTCCGGCAGCAATCCCACGATCTCGTCTTGAGTCAGGTTGACCCCATAAATGCGGATGTCATCCAGGGCGCCAAAGTAGTTCTGGCCGTAATTGGGTATGCCGCCGAACCATAACACATCGTTGCCGCGGCTGGCGATGTTATTGATGGTTGGCTTAGTCCCAAAGACGATCCCGTCCACATACATCGTCCGGTTGGTCCCATCCCAAACCACGGCGATGTGCTGCCAATTCGTCGAAGGCGTGAACCCGGGCTGCCAATTCTGGTCGATCCCATTGTTATGGGTGGCGAAGAAACTGTTATTGGCGAACATCCCGAACGCATACCCCCCTCCGAAGTCGTTTCCGTTGTCCATGTTGATCATTCGTTGGGTCTTGCCGTTGGGTCCATTCCATCGCTGCCACCATGCCACGGTATAACGCGTGCCGGTCAACTCGAGGTCCGATCCGGTCGCCCCGTTGACCTCGACATAACTGTTGGTCCCGTTCAGCAACAGGGCGCCTGAGCCGATCTTGCCGGGGATGTAGGCAGCTTCGTTGATGGTCCCGTCATGCGTCCCCGCCGAATCGGTCGCGGTGGTGCCCGAGCCCTCGTCGAAGGTCCAATGCCCGAGCAGGGCATCGGCGATGTTCGACACTACCGACAATACTGCTTCCGCGCTGATCTCCTTGGCGCCGGTTTCCGAATCGGTCACGACTACTCGGAAAGACCCGGCATCGGCGGCTGTGGTTGCCGAAATGGTATAGGACGGACCGGTCGCCCCGGCAATATCGGTGCCGTTTCTTTGCCATTGGTAGGCAACAACATTAGTCTCAGCCCCAACGATAGAGGCCGCGGCGGTAAAGGTGGCGGCTGAGCCTGACCGGACCCGGAGGCTGGCGGGTTGCTGGGTAATGTTGATCACCGGGAGCGCCGGGACCAAGGCCCTGATCTCATCGGAAGAGAGTGCATCACTGTAGATGCGCACTTCGTCAAGGGCACCCGCGTAATACTGACCGTAAACGGGGATAGCGCCGAACCACAGGACATCGGTCATTCGGCTCAGCAAGTCCCAACCCGTTGGCTGGCTCGCCCTGGCCACACCATTGACGTAAAGCGTCCGGTTGAATCGGTCCCATACCACGGCCACGTGTTCCCAATTCGTTGCGGCCCGAATCCCGGTGTCCCAGTTGTTCGTGAGCGGACCGCTGTTATGGGTCGAGAAGTAATTGCCGCCGGCGGTCAGGTCAACCGAATACCCGCCGTTAAAATCATTGCCGTTATCCATATTGATAATGCGCTGGAACTGGCCGTTGGGTCCCTTGGCACGCTGCCACCAGGCAATCGTATACGGCACGTCCACGAGCTCGAGTTCAGAGAGGGTCGCGTTTTCAATCTCGACGTAATTGCCCTGTCCATTGAATTGAAGCGCACCGGCTCCGATCCTTCCTGGTATGTAGGTAGCACCATGGATGATACCGTTATGACTTCCGGCCGAATCCAGCGCGGTCGTTCCGGAGCCTTCGTCGAAATTCCAATAGCCGATCAACGGTGGGGTCACGTTGTCCAGCACAGTCACGGGCACCTCGACACTCGAAACTGTCTTGGTCAATTGCGGGTGTGAAACCACGACTTGGTATCGCACGGAGGTGTAAGGTGTATTCAAAAGCGGCGTGGTATACGAGGCGCTGGTTGCCCCTGGAATCTCGGCTCCATCGGCATACCATTGGTATTGCAACCCGCTGGCCGGCAATTTGTCTCTGAACACCTGGGCTACCACGGTCAGCGTCACCGTCCCGTTCGTGGCCCGGACGGTAACCGGCATGGGCTGCTGCACGATGATGATGGGCGGCTCGGGCAGCAGCGCCGCGATGTCATCCTCGGTAAGAGCGATGTTGTAATACCGAATATCATCCATTGCCCCCGTGAGATATTGGCCATATTTGGGCATCCCGCCGAACCACAGGGGATCATCATGGTCGCTGACCAGGTTTCCAGTTGTCGCAATCTGGGCCGTCTTCACGCCGTCCACGTATAGAGTTCGGTTCGTCCATAATTAATTAATCGTCAGCATTTGCCACTCGTCCGTTGGAACATAACCGGGCTGCCAATTCTGCGGTTTATTGTTTGAATTGTGCGTCCAGCCAAAGACACCGCCAAAGAACGCCATAAGGGAGTAACCACCCGAATAATCCTCGCCGTCGTCCATGGTAATCATGCGGACACCCGACTCCGCCTTGGCCCACCAAGAAATGGTGTAAGGTGTGCCTACCAATTCCAAAACCGTGTTGGTCCCACCTACTTCGACGTGCCCGTCAATCCCATCAAACTGGAGTGCCCCCGAACCGATCCTGCCCGGGATATAGCTGACCCCGCCCACCAGGGTACCGTTGAATCCGCCCACCGAGTCTATCGCGGTTGTGCCTGAGCCTTCGTCGAAAGTCCAATGGGCAATCATCGCTTCATCCGCGCTGCCGATAACCTTCAATTCCGCATCGCCGCTGGTTTGGCTGGCGCCGGCTTGGGACACGACGACCCGGTAGTGCCCGCGGTCAGCCGTGGTCGCCTGGGGAATGATGTAGCTGGCGTCGGTGGCACCGGCGATGTCCACTCCGTCCTTTTGCCATTGGTAGGCCAATCCGTCCGGTGGCATCCCGGTCACATAAGCCGCCACAGTAAAGGTGACTACGGCGTTGGTCCTGACGGTTGTTCCGCTGGGTTGCTGGGTGATGGTGATCCTCGGAGTAGGCGTGCCGGGGATCAGGGCCCGCACCTCTTCAGCCGAAAGTGCATTATTGTAAATGCGGATGTCGTCGAGGTCACCATTGTAAAATTGACCGAAGGTGCCATCCGCCAGCGGGTAAGCGCCAAAAACAAGCGAATCGTCGCTGTCGGTTACCAAATTGCCGGCTGTTGGTCGGCTGGCAAAGGCGTAGCCATCCACATATACCGTCCGGTTGGTTCCATTAAACACCACTGCGATGTGCTGCCAATTGGTGGTGGCGATGAAACCCGTATTCCAACTCTGATCGATACCGTTATCATGCGCCAGGATGAGCGTGCCGTCCCCATCGACACCGCCGCCCAGGTAGATCGAGTAGCCACCGGAATGATCGGCGTTATCGTCCATGTTGATCACGCGCTGGACGGGGGTCGAGCCGAACATTGCCGAGGGATTCGGCCCATGCCAGCGTTGCCACCACGCAATCGTATAATTGGAGTCGGCCAACTCGAGCGGTGTCCCCGCCCCCTCCACAACGACATAATCGTTGGTGTCAGTGCCGATGAATTGGAGTGCGCCGGAGCCGATCTGTCCGGCGATGTAGGTGGCACCATTGATGGTTCCGTTGTTCGATCCGGCCGAGTCAGTAGCGGTCACGCCTGATCCTTCGTCGAACTTCCATTGTCCGATGAGGCTGGCCTGAGCGGACGGGCTCAATATGGCCGCGAGGGACCAAGCCACTACGACGGCCAAGGCCGTTTGGGGTAAGGAGGTAGTTTTCATGGAGTTGCCTTCCTGCTGCCGATTAATTAATTATGTCAGTATTTCCATTCGGGCTGTGCCACGGCAACCGCCGGGGCATCGGGCTGATTAGGCTTACGATTATCTGCACAGTTTGACGTCAAACTCGATTGCTTAAAAATCCTCACCAAGCGCGCCTTTGGCGCTTGGCTTAATCCAGTTTAACGTGCAACGGCAGCCAGATTACCAAGCCGCCACCGGCGCGGTCAAATCTTTTTGCAAAAAAATGACGATTTTCCGCGTGCCATGTAACCGATTGGAGCCCAATGTGTTAGCAAGCGGTTTGGCGGCAGGCGGTTTATCGTCAAACCTTGCCGCTTGCGGTAACGCGCTCAGGATCAAGGATCGAACTGATGTTCGGTGCTACCAGCCGTGACTTGGCGTGATTGATTTTCAGGCGGCTACTTTCCCGGACTATCAGCTCGGGTTTAAGGGAGAGGCGGACAGTTAGCGGCCTTTTTTCCCGCAGGCAATCGATAAGGGAGGTAGCGGCCATCTCGGTCAATTGACCATAGAGCTGGCGAATGGCGGTAAGGGAGATGCGGGAAAGCTCGCAGATATCCAGGTCATCGATGCCCATCACGGCCAGATCGCGCCCCACTTTAATGCCGAGGCGGTCCCCGGCCTCGATGACGCCCAAGGCACACAGTGAATTGGCACAGAAGATGCCGTCGACGGTCCGGTCTTTCTTCCACAATTTCATCAAGGCCTCGAGCCCGGAGGCAATGGTCAACCCGGCGCTGATCACGTGCCCGGCATCAAACTCGATTCCTCTTTCATTCAGGATGCGTCCGAATTCCCTTTCGATAATGAGAAAGGAGCTGAAATGGGCCATTTCCTGCTCGGCGGTGAAAAAGACCGGGTGCCGGCAACCGGCCTCGGCCAGGTGCTCGGCCGCCAATCGTCCGGTATCGATAAGGTCATTGGCGACGAATGGGCCTTTGAATCCCTTGGGATAAGTGTCCAAGGCCAGGAAAGGAACATTGTAACGTTCGAGGAGAGTGAAGCCTTCGTCAGTTTTCTCGCAAAAGCAGGCCAGGATCCCCTCGACCCGGGACTCGATTAGCTTTTTCAACTCGCGGATTTCCTTGTCCGGATTCCATTGGCTGTCGGTGATCAACAATTCGTAGCCGTGCCGCGCTACTGTCTTTGCGGCCGCCCGCACCATGAGGGCATAAAAGGGATTGGTAATATCGTTTACCAGCATCCCAATCGAACGGGTCTTGCCGCAGCGAAGGTGGCGGGCGGTGAGATTGGGGGTGTAATTGAGCCGGTTCGCAACCTCGAGGACCTGCTGCCGGGTGGCGGCGCTGATGCGCGAGTTTTCTCGAAAAGCCAATGAAACGGTGGTTTGCGAAACCCCAACCTGGCGAGCGATATCCTTTATTGTCGTCTTCACAGCCAATCTTCTATGATAAAATTAGTTTAACGATCAACCTATAATCAATCAATTTTTATTTCGCAAAAAGCATTTGCCACTCGTCCG
>JAMCZD010000338.1 GCA_023473405.1 Candidatus Omnitrophota bacterium | reverse complement strand
GGATCAGGTGCGCCACGGCCTGCTTCATGACGCGCGCCGATTTCACCACCTGGGGCAGGAACATCTTGCCGGCGCCGAACAGGTCGCCGACCACGTTCATGCCGTCCATCAGCGGCCCCTCGATCACGTGGATCGGACGTTCCGACTGCAGCCGCGCTTCCTCGGTGTCCTCGACAATGTAGGTGGTGATGCCCTTGACCAGTGCATGGGCCAGACGTTCGCGCACCGGCACCTCGCGCCAGGAAAGGTCTTCAACCTGGCTCTTGGCAGCACCCTTGAAGGATTCGGCGAACTCCACCAGCCGTTCTGTCGCGTCGGGCCGGCGATTGAGCAGCACGTCCTCGACCCGCTCCAGCAGGTCCTTGGGGATTTCCTCATAAACGCCCAACTGGCCGGCATTGACGATGCCCATGTCCATGCCCGCATGAATCGCGTGATAGAGGAATGCAGTGTGGATCGCCTCGCGCACCGGCTCGTTGCCGCGGAAGGAGAAGGACACGTTGGACACCCCGCCGCTCACCTTGGCATAGGGCAGGGTCTGCTTGATCTCGCGCGTGGCCTCGATGAAATCGACCGCGTAGTTGTTGTGCTCCTCGATGCCGGTGGCCACCGCGAAAATGTTGGGGTCGAAGATGATGTCCTCGGGGGGGAAGCCGACCTGCCCGGTGAGAAGCTTGTACGAACGGGTACAGATCTCGATCTTGCGCTGTTTGGTGTCGGCCTGGCCCTGCTCGTCGAAGGCCATGACCACCGCCGCCGCGCCGTAGCGGCGGCACAGCCTGGCCCGCTCGATGAATTCCGCTTCGCCCTCCTTCATGCTGATGGAGTTGACGATGGACTTGCCCTGCACGCATTTCAGGCCGGCCTCGATCACCGACCACTTCGACGAGTCGATCATCACCGGCACCTTGGCGATGTCCGGCTCGGAGGCGATCAGGTTGAGGAATTTCACCATCGCCGCTTCGGAATCCAGCATCGCCTCGTCCATGTTGATGTCGATGATCTGGGCGCCGTTTTCCACCTGGGCCTTGGCCACTTCCAGCGCCTTGTCGTATTCGCCGTTGATGATCAGGCGGGCGAACATCTTCGAGCCGGTGACGTTGGCGCGCTCGCCGACGTTGACGAAGAGCGAGTCCTCGCCGATGTTGAGCGCCTCCAGGCCGGACAGGCGCAGCTTTTTCTCGATTTCGGGAATGGCGCGCGGCGGCAAGTCTTGCACCGCCTCGGCGATCGCCCTGATGTGCGGCGGCCGGGTGCCGCAGCAGCCGCCGACGATGTTGAGCAGGCCACTCTCCGCCCATTCGCGGATCTCCGCCGCCATTGCCTCAGGGGTTTCGTCGTAGCCGGTTTCCGACAACGGATTGGGCAGGCCGGCGTTGGGGTGGGCGCTCACATAGGTGTCAGCAATATTGGACAGTTCTTCCACATACTGGCGCAGCTCCTTGGCGCCGAGCGCGCAATTCAGGCCGATCGAAAGCGGCTGGACGTGGCTCACCGAGTTCCAGAACGCCTCGGCGGTCTGCCCCGAAAGCAGGCGCCCGGACAGGTCGGTGATGGTGCCGGAAATCATTACCGGCAGCCTGATCTTGTTAACGTCGAAATACTGCTCGATGGCAAACAGCGCGGCCTTGGCGTTGAGCGTGTCGAAGATGGTCTCGACCATCAGGATGTCGGAGCCGCCGTTGACCAGCCCGCTGATCGCCAGGGTGTAAGCGTCCACCAACTGGTCGAAAGTGACATTGCGGAAGCCGGGATCGTTGACCTCGGGCGAGATTGAGGCGGTGCGGTTGGTGGGCCCGAGCACGCCGGCGACAAAGCGCGGCCTGGCCGGGTTCCTGGCCTCGAATTCATCCGCTGCGTCCCGCGCCAGTTTCGCTGCGGCAAGATTGATCTCGTAGACCAGTCCTTCCATGTGGTAGTCAGCCATGGCGATGGAGGTGGCATTGAAGGTGTTGGTCTCGAGGATGTCCGCCCCGGCCTCGAGATAGGCGGCGTGAATTTCCCTGATTACCTGCGGCTGAGTGAGCACCAACAGATCGTTGTTGCCCTTCAGGTCGCTGCCATAGCCGGCGAAGCGTTCGCCGCGGTAATCCGCCTCGGTCAGCTTGTAGGTCTGGATCATGGTGCCCATGGCGCCGTCCAGGATCAGGATGCGCTGTTTGAGCAGTTCGTGGAGCAGGACGGTACGGTTGGCGGACATTAGCGCAGGTTCTTTCATTATCAGCATCGGCTGCCGGTTATTATACCTTTTCCGTCCATGCGATGCTGCGGGGTGGCAAGGAAGGCGCTCCGTGCTTATACTGGACTCATCAAATATTATTTTGGAGCCCGCCATGCCGGTACTGCTTGTCTGGAACGACCAATACAGCGTTCAAATCCCTGAGATCGACCAGCAGCACAAAAAGCTGTTCGCCCTGATCAACAACCTCTACGATCAGATCATGCAAGGCAACGCGGAAGAAGCGATCGACGCCACGCTCAAGGCGCTGATCGACTATACCCGCACCCACTTCGATTTCGAGGAACGGCTGATGCGCGAGGGAAATTATATCCATTATGACGAACACTGCGAGGCCCACGCCGAGCTGATCCGGCGTATAGCCGAATTCGACGGCAGGAAATTACACGGCGATCTGGGAAACGAACTGATGGCATTCCTGTTCGACTGGCTGACCGTCCACATTCTGGAAGAGGACATGAAGTATGCCGCCAGCCTGGCGGTACACGAAGGTCACGCCCTGGAACACCTCACACCCCGGCAAGCCCACAAATATCTGCACGACAACCCCAACGCCGTGCTCATCGACGTGCGCAGCGAGATGGAATTCCTTTTCGTCGGCCACCCCGTCGGCGCGGTGATCATCCCCTGGTACAACACGCCGGACTGGGATTTGAACCCGAACTTCATTGCCGAGGTCAAGATGGCGGCCAGCCTGAACCGGCCGGTGGTGCTGATCTGCCGCAGCGGCAATCGCTCTGCGGAGGCCGGAAAAATGCTCCTGGCGACGGGAATGACGGAAGTTTACAACGTGCTCTACGGCTTCGAGGGCGAGCTCGACGAGCATCATCAGCGCGGCAACCGCAACGGCTGGCGCTTCGACGGCTTGCCGTGGGAGCAGTGCTGAACCGCGGCGAGAATCAGGCCGGGAACACTCCCGTCGACAGGTAACGGTCGCCTCGATCGCAGACGATGGACACGATCACGGCATTCTCGCATTCCGCGGAAATCCTGAGTGCGGCCGCCAGTGCGCCGCCGGACGAAATGCCGGCGAAGATACCTTCCTCCGCCGCCAGGCGCCTCGTCATTACTTCCGCTTCCTGCTGGCTCACCTCGACCATCCTGTCCACCCGCCTGAAGTCGCAGATTTTCGGCACATAGGCCTCAGGCCATTTGCGGATGCCGGGGATCTGCGATCCTTCGCAGGGATGAACGCCGATGATCTGAATATCGGATTTCTGCTCCTTGAAATATCGGGAACACCCCATGATGGTGCCGGTGGTGCCCATGCTGCTGACAAAATGGGTGATTGTCCCCTGCGTATCGCGCCAGATTTCCGGACCGGTGCCTTCGTAATGTGACTGCGGATTGTCAGGGTTGGAAAACTGGTCGAGAATCACCCCCCTGCCTTCATTCCGCATCCGGTTGGCGGTATCTATCGCCCCTTCCATACCGCCTGCCTTCGGCGTCAGCACGAGCTCCGCGCCGAAAGCGCGCATCACCTGGCGCCGCTCCACGCTCATATGCTCCGGCATCACCAGCACCATGTTGTAGCCACGCATTGCCGCCGCCATCGCCAAGGCGATGCCGGTGTTGCCGCTGGTTGCCTCGATCAGGGTGTCGCCCGGCTTGAGCTCGCCACGGGCTTCAGCACGCTTGATCATGAACAGCGCCGGCCGGTCCTTGACCGAACCGGCCGGATTGTTGCCTTCCAGCTTGACCAGCACAGTATTGCTGGTGTTGCCCGGCAAGCGCTTCAGCTTCACCAGGGGCGTGTTGCCGACAAACTCCTCGATACTCTTGTACATTCCAGCTCCTTCCGAATTACGGCACCAGCCCGACGTTAGGCAATCCGACCACTGCTAAGTGGCCAGAGAAGCAAGAGGCGCGGCGCCGGCACCTTAACACACCGAGTGAAACAGCCCATGAATAATCAATCTATCGCATTTGCTCCAAATACTCAAACGGACCCGAATAAAGCAGCATGTCATCCTGGATTAACATTAATATTATGCTAATATTAATATATATAGGAGTTATGGAATTCCGGTCGTTGAATACCCTCGGATTCAAACCTGAAGCGCAAGATCCATGGCACATGGCTAATTGCCATAATGTTGCACGAAATACGATTTTTTGTATTTTTGAGTGTTTGCTCATGTTTTATGGCGATTGATTATTTTTGTTTTCAGTTGTTACAGGCATCCCGGCCATCAAATGGTTATAACTAAAGGAGGAGGAAGCTATGAAACAGTTCTGGGGCTCAATGGCTATCGCACTAAGTGCGACATTGTTTATGCTGTATCAAAGTGGCGCTTTCGCTGAAAAGCAGGGGGCGGCAAAACCTCAAACCGCTGCTGCGGAAGCGGCCAAACCCGAAGAGAAAAAAACGGGGCCATCTGCTGACAGCATTACCGCGCAGATAGACAAAACTTCGTTAAGCAATGGCGGAACCATTACCGTCACGGGCACAGCCCCACCGGGGAAACCCGTCTTCGTTGAAATCTGGGCCGACAAAAAAGTCCGCGCCTCCCGCTTCGACTCGGAACCGGACAAGGAAACGGGGAAAAGACCCTATATCTTCTATCTGTCCGAAGATATGCCCGCCTACTACAAACTCTTTGTGCCCGCAGAATCCAAGGGTGCCCTTGAAAACATCAAGAAGGAAGGCAAGTCGTGGAGCTTTTCCAAGGCGCTCAAGGATCTTGGCGCAGACGTAGCCTACTCGGTTCCGGCAAAGGTCAAGATAGCCCGGTACCAGACAACTCTTACCGGGAGCATCATCGGTTCCCGTGGCGAGTTGCTGCCGGCAATGGATGAGAAGGAGAACAAGAAACGCTCGATGCAACTGGTGAAAGCCCGCTTCAGGAGTGCGGACAAGGTGCTGGGAGCCGGTGTCGTGGTAAACCCCGACGGTACCTACAAGGCCGAAATAAAAATCCGCGAAGGGCTTGCCCCAGGAAAATACAACGTCGTGGCGTCCGTGGACAAGAAAATCAAAAGCCGGCCGCTGGCCTTCGAGAACAACATACACTTCCCTCTCCTGTATCTCGAGAATGCTGGAACCAGCCTAAACCTCTTCGGCCCCTTGTTGCTTACGCTGGCGATCTCGATCTTCGGCGTTCTCATGGGGGCAGGCGGCGGGTTTATCCTGAACCCTCTGCTGCTCACCATCTGGCCATTGCCGCACACCGTAGTTGCGGGAACGGTCATGCCCACAGTGCTGTTTGCCCAGGGCAGCGGCATCTACAACTATTCCAAGATCAAGTTCATCAGTTGGAAACTCGGCACGGTGATCGGACTGTCTATGGTGTTGGGAGGTTTTATCGGCCCCAAACTGACCGAGCTGATCACCCTCGACCAGTTCAAGTTTATCTTCGGCTGGATACTGCTTGTTCTGGCGGGACTCATGGTCTGGCAGACGACACCCGGCTATTTGGCCAAGAACAAAAAAGAACAGGCGATTCTCAAGGAATTCCAAAAGAGGGCTGCTGAAGAAGCTGCCAAGAAAAAACAGGCATAAGTCAGGGACAAATAAGGAGATATACCATGCTAGTGACTTTCTGGGGACATGAGTTCAAGGTAAACATCGTACTTGGTTGCATCGGCGGATTTCTGATCGCGGTCATCTCTTCAATGTTCGGATTCGGCGGCGGCCCGTTCATGGTGCCGTTATTGACCGTCGGTCTCGGACTGCCGATGTACGTCGTGGTCGGGAGCTCGCTCCTGGCCATCTTCTTCAACACCCTTATAGGAACGGCGCGGCATTTCCAGTTCGGGAACTTTGACCTGACTTTCTTTCTCATCATGTTCCCCGCCGCCATACTGGCCGGCTTTATCGCGCCGCAGATCGCAAAACGGATAAGCCCGGTTGCCGTGAAGCGGGTGGCAGTCGCAGGGCTGGCTGTCCTGGCCTTGAACTTGCTCGGGGTGTTCTAAGAGCGAGTCTGAAAAATTCGGGCCAACGACGCTCGCGATTCAACAGAAGATAACAGATTTATTGCTCGCCAATTTCAAGATCAATTTCGGAGGCCGCAATGGGAGAAATATCCTCGGTATTCAGCATGTGCGGAATGTGCGCTGTCCGCTGTCCGATCAGGGTTGAGGTTAGAGACGGCGAGATTAAATGGGTCGAGGGCAATCCGCATGTCCCTGCCATCGCAGGTGCCTTGTGTGCAAAAGGGTCCGCCGGGATTTCCTTTGTAAACGACGCCGAGAGACCCCAGTCGCCCATGCTGAGAATTGGCCCGCGGGGCTCGGGTCAGTGGCGGAAGATCACCTGGGAAGAAGCGTTGGACCATGTCGCCGCCAAGCTTAAGGAGATCACCGGGAAACACGGTGCCAAGGCCATCGCCATCGCCGACAGGGGCGGGGTATTCAACGACCTGACCGCAAGTTTCATCAAGGCGCTGGGCTCTCCGAACTATCTTGACCATGACGATACCTGCGGCAAGAATGTGAACATGGCCTGCCAGTCCGTTTTCGGATATGGCCGCGGCGATCTGGTTTACGATTTTGCCAATACCCGCCATATCGTGCTTTATGGAAGAAATGTCTTTGAGTCGCTGCAGGTTGGCGAAGTAAACAATATTCTGGATGCCCTCGATGCCGGGGCAAAACTGACCTATATCGACATCAGGGCGACGGTGACCGCATCCAAAGCGGACAAATTCCTCATGATCCGGCCGGGAACCGACTATGCCCTTAACCTTGCCCTGATCCACGTGATATTGAAGGAACGCCTTTATGACGCCGACTTCGTAAACAAATGGGTGACAGGCCTGTCCGAGCTCGAAAGCTTTGCTTCCACCTATACACCGGAATGGGCGGAGAAGGAAACGGGCATTCCGGCTCATGAGATCACCAATCTCGCGCGCACGGTAAGCATGGACAGGCCCAAGGTGATATTCCATGGCGGCTGGATGCTTGCGCGCTACACGGATTCCTTCTACAGCAGCCGATCCGTCTATATCCTGAACGCCTTGGTGGGGAATTTTGAGGCAACCGGCGGGCTGATTCTTGCCAAGGGAGCGAACGATGCCGGTGCAAAGCCGTTACGCTCCATTGGCGCCAATATCCCGAATGCGCAGGACAAGATATTCGATGCCGAGATGTCCGACAAACCGCTGGGGACAGGCCACATCCTGAACCTCTACAAGGCGATCAAGACGGGCAAGCCTTATCCCATCAAGGCGTTTTTCGCCTATCGCTACGACCCGATTGCATCCATGCCCGACCCGGATGAACAGAAAAAGATACTGGACAATCTGGATCTGCTCATTTCCATAGACGTCAATTACAGCCAAACCGCATGGTATTCGGATTTGATCCTGCCGGAAGCCTCCTATCTTGAGAGGTCCAATCTGTTAACCACCCTGAAAGGGAAAAAACCGAGCTTCGTCATCAGACATCAGGCCATCCAGCCAAAATTCGACACCAAGCCCGCGTGGGAGATATTTACACTTATCGCAAATAAAATGGGCGCCGGCCAGTATTTTCCATTCAAGAGCATCGAGGAAATCTGGAATTACCAGCTTGAGGGCACGGGCGTCAAGATAGCGGATTTTGATGAAAAAGGCTTGGTAAGCTTAACCAATGAGCCGATCCTGATGAACCGGGATGAGCTGAAATTCAAAACGCCCTCGGGAAAGATCGAACTCGTTTCGCAGTGGATGACACAGAATGCTTTTGCGTCGTTTGCGCAATACGCGAGCCCCAGAAAGCCGGAAAATGGACATTTCAGGCTGGCGTTCGGCAGGTCAGCTTTCCATACTCACGCCCAGACCCAGAACAATATTTACCTGAATGAACTCGCCTCCGAAAATGAACTCTGGATAAACCAGGGAGCGGCGGAAAATCTCGGCATCAAGGACGGCGCCATGGTCGAGATAGGCTCATCTGGATATAGCGGAAAAATCAAGGCAAAAGTAACGCCTTACATCCATCCCGAAGCGGTGTTCATGCTGCATGGCTTCGGCAACGAGATACCGCTTAAAACGCGCTCATTCCAGAAGGGGCTGAGCGACACCAGGTTAGAGCAAGGCTTGCTCGGGAAAATCGACCCCGTGGGCGGCGGCATTGCCTTTCTCGAATGCATGGTAAGCGTTAAAAAAGCCTGAGGATAAGGGAACGACCATGAGCGATTATTATATTTACCACGATCAGAAAAGATGTATCGGCTGCTACGCCTGCGAGGTTCACTGCAAGACCGAACACAATGTCCCTGTGGGACCCCAGCTCAATGCCATCGTGCCGGTGGGGCCCAAACTGGTGGATAATGTCCCGCGCATCAGCTTTGTCTACATGCTCTGTTACCACTGTGCGAAACCGGTGTGCGTCAATGTCTGCCCTACCGGTGCGATGCAGAAAAGGGCCAAGGACGGCATCGTCTTTGTCGAAGGGTCGCTCTGCATCGGCTGCAAGTCCTGCATCACCGCGTGCCCGTGGGGCGTTCCCCAGTGGGACACGGGGACGGGGAAAGTGCTGAAATGCGATTACTGCAAAGACCGGGTCGACCAAGGGCTGAAACCCGCCTGTGTCACCAAATGCACCGCCCACGCGCTCCACTGGATATCCGCGAAAGAGGCTTCGGATATCAAACGGGAAAAATTCGCCAAGGAAATGGCCGAGAACCCCGGCCATCCCTAATCCGTCTCGCCGGCTCCTTGGGCATGGGGTATCCTCATGAAACAAGCCCATAGTGCGGGTGGCCGGAGCCAACACGCGGGACCGGCAAGCTCCGCAATGCAGCAAAAAGGTGTCATCGATGGATAAATTGCAAGCAATCAGGGCTGGATCCGCGATTCCGATGGAATTCATGTCCGATCCGGAAGTGTGCGACGGATGCGGGCAATGCGTGATCAGTTGCAGGGAAGCGCTGGGGGGGCCGGAAGGCACTTCGCCGGGCATCCAGATCGTGGCGATCGGGGATAGGCACATCCCCATCATTTGCCATAACTGCGAGGAGGCCCCCTGCGTGAGCGGGTGCATGCCCGGATGCAGGCACAGGGATGAAGCCACCGGCAGGATAGTGACCGACTATGAGCGCTGCGTGGGTTGCTGGATGTGCGTCATGCTTTGCCCTTTCGGCGCGATCCAGAGAGTCCCGACGCAAGAAGGGGCGCACTTCGGCGTGGCGCTGAAATGCGACAGTTGCCTGGACAAGCAGATTGTCCCCTGCATCGCGGCCTGCAAGCCCGGGGGGGTTGAAGGAAGCGGACCCTCTCGCCCTGGCACGCGAGAAAAGGGAAAAGGCCGCCAGACAGTTAGCGGGGCTTTTCGATGCGGAATAGACGCACAAATATGGAGCGGTCGTCCGGAATGCTTGCGCGGGGTGGGAAATGCACTATGTGATGATCGGCAACTCGTATGCCTCTATCGGCGCGGTAGAGGCGATACGGCAGGTGGACAGGGAAAGTCCGATTACGGTGATTTCGGACGAACCCTACCCGTGTTACGCCAGGCCCCTGATCACCTTCTGGCTTGGCGGCGCAGTGAAGACGGAGCATATGTTCTATCGTCCATCCGACTTCTACGAAAAAAACAAGATCACGGCGCTCACCGGCAAAGAGGCGGTGGCGATCGATTTCAAGAACAAGTCGGTATCCCTCGCCGGGGGCGAGCAAGTCGCTTACGACAAGCTGCTCATCGCGACGGGAGGAAAGCCTTTTGTCCCGCCCATCAAAGGACTCACCCCCGAGGTAAAGAACGTCCACAATTTTACCAAATGGGACGATGCCAAGGCGCTTGCCAAGCTGAGCAAGGAAGGCAAAAAAGCGGTGGTGATCGGCGGCGGCCTCATCGGCCTCAAGGCGTCCGAAGGGCTGAACGATATCGGCGTCGACACCACGATAGTCGAGCTGGGGCCAAGGGTGCTTGCCATTGCCCTGGACGAATATTCGGGAAAGATCGCCAGCAAGCGCCTCAACGATAACGGCATCAAGACGATCACCGGAACGACCGCCCAGGAGATCCTGGTAAACCAGAACAATGAAGTGGCCGGAGTGGTTCTCAATGACGGCAGCGAGCTCGAATGCGGCATCCTGGTGGTGGCCATCGGCGTCAGGCCGAATATCGGGCTGGTGAAGGATTCCGCTATCAAACTTGAACGGGGGATCGTGACGGACGAAACCATGCAGACCTCGGTTCCCGATGTATACGCTGCGGGGGATGTCGTCCAGAGTGTCAACATCCTTACCGGAAAACAGGAGGTGATAGCCATTGTGCCGACCGCCTACGAGCAGGGACGGATTGCAGGCTTCAACATGGCCGGCCGGCCGAGCCGATACAAGGGCGAAATCGGCATGAACTCGGTCGAGATTTACGGCCTTCCCATCATGTCGATGGGGCAGACCAATGCCGTGGACGAAAAACAAAAAGAAGAGATCTTTCAGGAAAACGACATCTACAGGAAGTATGTTTTCGAGGATAACCGGCTGGTCGGGGCACTCCTGATGGGCAATGTCGATTACGGCGGGGTCTTGACCCACCTTATCCGCAGCCGGCGCAGCATTTCCCCCATGATGATGGACTGGCTTCTGAAAGGAGACACCCTCGCTCTTTCCGCATTCATCATTGCGGAGAGCTCCCAAGCGGCAAAACGATGATCCGGAATCCCGCGATCGTTGAGTTCGTCCATGACTCCGGCATCCAGGCATCGTTCCGCCGCCTTAACCCCGAACAGCCCGCCCGCGGCTCTGAGCTTGAACGGTGAGAGCATGGCAAGCGAGAAGCTGACTGACCACGCCGAGCGGGGTTTGAGCGAATTGCTGCGACTCCGTACCGCCAGGAGCACGGGATTGCGCACCATCCTCTTCGTATGCACCGGCAATGCCATCCGGTCCCAGATCGCCGAAGGCATCGTCAATCATTTCTTTGGCGGCAAATGGGCTGCGTTTTCGGCAGGGACCATGCCCCTGGGCGTCCAGAAAGACACGATAGCGGTAATGCGGGAAATCGACATCGACCTCTCCGGCCAGTTTGCGAAAAACGTCGATCTCTTCAAGGACTGCGCCTTCGACCAGGTCGTCATTCTCTGCTCCGATGCCGGGAGTAGATGCCCGGTCTTCCCCTATGCGGGCAAGACGGATCATATGACTTTCGACGACCCGCTCTCGCCCGATATCCTGGCGGGCGCG
>JAMCZD010000044.1:5641-11444 GCA_023473405.1 Candidatus Omnitrophota bacterium | reverse complement strand
TGGATGAAGGCAGCCGTATCACTTATTGCGGTCGGGAATGGTGAAATAAAAAGTAGCGCCTTGGCCCAGGGCTGATTCGACCCAGATGGTGCCGCCGTGGCGCTCGACGATCTTCTTGCAAATCGCCAGTCCAATCCCCGTGCCCGGATATTGCTTGCGATTGTGCAACCGTTGGAAGATGAGGAAAATGCGATTTGCATATTGCGGATCGATACCGATCCCGTGGTCTTGCACGGCGAACCGCCAGAAACCGGGTTCGAGATCGACGCGGATTTCAATCTCCGGTCGTTTATCGCCGCGGAACTTGATGGCATTGCCGATCAGGTTCTGGAAAAGCTGTGTAATTTGAACGGCATCGGCCCAGATGGTGGGCAATTCGCCGGTAGTTATCACGGCACCGGTTTCATGGATGCTGGCGTGCAGATTCGCCAAGGCGTGGTCCAGGATGCTTTGGACAGCGACCGGTTCAGGGACTCTGCCGCGATCGATTCGCGAGTAGGTCAGCAGGTCGTTGATCAGGGATTGCATCCTGGCGGCGCCGTCCACCGCGCCCGTGATGTATTCCTGGGCCTTCGCGTCCAGTTGCGCCTGGTAGCGACGTTCTAGCAGGCCCATGAAACCAGCCACGGCGCGCAGCGGTTCCTGAAGATCATGTGACGCCACATAGGCGAATTGCTCGAGGTCCTCGTTGGAACGGGCCAGTTCCTCGGCGGTTCTCCGGACGGATTCTTCGGCACGCTTGCGCTCGACGATTTCGGACTGAAGTCGGGTGTTGGCCGATTCGAGCTCGCTGGTGCGCTGCTTGACCAACTCCTCCAAATGATCCCGGTATCGAACCAGTTCGGCCTCGGCATGGAAGCGGTGAATGGCCTCGCCAATCAACGGTGACATGGTCTCGATAAACTCGACCTTCGCCGGTGTGAAATGGCCGGGACGCTGGTCGGCCAAATGGAGCGCCCCGAGAACCTGGTCCCGATAACGAATCGGGATAATGGCGAGCGAAGTATATCCGGAGCGCAGGCAGTTGCCGCGATAACGGGAGCGCGCATCAGGGGCGAGCTGGTTTATGAATTCAGGCGCATTATCGCAGCGCAGGGAACCGCCGGGCGTAAGAATCGCCTTGTCCTGATCCTCGATTTCCTGGGTCACCGCCCGCACGCAACAGCAGGTGTCATTTTCGAGTGAAAGCCGGTTTTCGGATGCCAAGAAACCGGGCGCGAAACCAGTCCAGGCCTGGTAAGGTATCTCCGATTGATCATCAGCAATCCGGATGCCCAGGGCATCGCAATCGCTCCATCTCCGAATGACCTCGACCACCGAGTCAAGGTATTCCTTGGCGGTGGACTTGCGGGCGAACAACTCGAGGAGGTTATTGGTGATGTCGCGTCGTCGCTCGGCTTCTTTTCGTTCCGTGATATCGCGGGCGGCGGCAAATACGCCCTGCATCTGGCCGGCTTCGTTGCGGTAGACTGTAGCGTTGTAGAGGACGTCGGTGGTGCGTCCGGACACGTGGCGGATGGTAAGGGGATAATCGCGGACCCAACCTTCCGAGATAACCTTCAGGTATCCGGCACGCGCCTTGTCCGGCTCGGTGAAATAATCGGAGAAATCGCTCCCGATGAGACGGTCGCGTTGTATGCCGGTTACCAATTCGGTGGCCTGGTTGACGTCGGTGATCTGCCCCTTGGGACTGATCGTTACCAGCGGATCGAGGCTGGCTTCGAGAAGGCTCCGGGCATAGTGAAAAGCAGTGCGGACCTCGCGTTCGGCTTCTTTCCGTTCCGTGATATCGCGGGCGGCGGCGAAAACGCCTTCAATCTGGCCGGCTTCATTGCGGTAGACCGTGGCGTTGTAGAGCACATCGGTGGTGTGGCCGGATACGTGGCGGATGGTTAGGGGATAATCGCGGACCCAGCCTTCCGAGATGACCTTCAGGTATCCGGTCCGTGCCTTTTCCGGCTCGGTGAAATAATCGGAGAAATCGCTCCCGATGAGACGGTCGCGTTTTATGCCGGTAACCAGTTCGGTGGCCTGGTTGACGTCGGTGATCTGGCCTTTGGGACTGATGGTTACCAGCGGATCGAGGCTGGCTTCAATCAGGCTCCGGGCATAGCGAGAAGCGGTGCGGACCTCGCGTTCGGCGCGCTCGCGCTTGGAAACGTCCCGCAAGGAAAATACCAGAGAATCGACCTCCCTGTTCGCATCCAGCACCGGCACCAACGTCCAGTCCCAATACGTCACGCCCCATTCCGGGTGGTCCGGAAAGACAAAGGGCTTGGCTTGGACCGAGTAAGGTTTCTTGGTACGAACGACCTCCTCGAAAATGGCCTGGTTCTCGGGATGCGGATATAGCTCGAAATGGCTGCGGCCAATAAACTCGGCGGCGTCACGCCCGCAGGCCTTGGCATACGTCTCGTTCACCCGAATGAAATTGAATTGCTTGTCCAGGAACACCAGCGAGTCGAGTGAATGATGAAAGAAGGCCTCGAGGAACCGGCTCTTTTCCTGCAGAGCCGCCGTTCGTTCGTTCACGCGTTGCTCGAGTTCCTCGTTTGCCTGTTGCAGTGCCTGCTTGGTCTGGACCCGTTCCATGGCCAGGGCCACCTGGTCGGCCACCGCTTTCATCAGGGCCAGTTGTGGAAAACGTCTTCGGTGAATCGCACCCGTGTGCGCGTGCCGAAAGAGAGTGTGCCCAGCACCTTGCCTTGAGACAGGAGCGGATGACAGGCATAAGCCTGAATGCCGTAGGACTTCACCAAATCGGTGCGCGGATCGGGCGTGTGGAAGTTGTCCTCGGCCACAATGCGGCGGCCGTCGCGCGCCACGCAGCCGCACACCGCCACGCCGTAATCGAGCCATTCGATTTTCCGGGCCACTTCTGGGGGAACGCCCGCACAGGCGTTGAGGTGGAGTTTGCCCGCCTCCTCGTCCACGAGGAAATTGAAGAAGGCCTGGCAATCGAGAAAGGCCATGACCTTACGGCATAGCGATTCGACCACTTCCTGAGGTGAATCACTGCCCAGCAATTCGCCGGCGGTTTCGGCCAGCAAGTTGAGCCGGGCATTGCTTCGGTAGAGAGCTTCTTGCGCCTTGTGCTGTTCCGTGTTGTCGAAGATGTAACCCTTGATCTCGACCAACTCGCCGGATGCGTCAAATATCCCAACGACGTTTTCCACGACGTAAATCTCCCGGCCATCGGGGCAATGGTGCCGGGCTTGGTGTCTCTCGATTCTGCCTTGCTCTTTTAATCTCGTCAGAATTTCCGGCCATTCCTGTGGATTGAAATCGGCGAGGCTGCCCTTCAAGGCCTCTTGGAGATTTGAAAAACCATACAAACGCAGGAAGGCTGGATTGCAGGCGTGGATTTCGCCGTTCTTCCCGGCAATGAAATCCCCCGTCAGGTCATCCTCGAAGAGCCGCCGGTAACGCTCCTCGCTTTGCCGCAGGGCCTCTTCACCTTGGACCCGATCGGTAATATCGAGAATGGCGACCGCGCTGCCGCTGATATGACCTTCAGCGTCGAAAATCGGGGAGGCGCTGTTGAGGACGAATGCGCGCGAGCCATTGAATTTCTCGATCTGCATCAATTGGCCAACCACGGTTTCGCCCCGGTGGACTGCCTTGGCTGCGGCCCATTCCTCCGGTTGAACCGGTTTGCCGGTGTTGAGCCACCAGGCCTTGTATTGAGAATAATCCCTCACCGTCCGCGCCTTGGGACCCCGCCCACCCCAAATTCGCTCGAACATTGGATTAGACCGGATATTTCCGCCATGAGCATCAATGATAGACACTCCCACCGGCAGAGTCTCCATGACGGCCTCGAGGCGGTTCTTCTCGGTTACCGCTTCGGCCCGGGCCTTCTCGTGTCCCATACGCCAGCGAATCGACATGATCCCGAAGGAGAGGTCGTCAGCCAATTGGCTCAGCAGCTTCACCTCGTTTTCAGAGAAGGCATCCTGTTCCTTCGAATAAATGGTAATCGCTCCAAAGGTCCTTTCACCGGAAATCAAAGGAAGAGCAATTGACGATGCATACCCGCGCCTGAGGGCTTGCTCGCGCCAAGGAATGAACTGGGGATTGTGGAGTATGTCGGCGCAAACAGCCGGTTTTCCCGTCCGGACGGACGTCCCGGTGGGGCCGCGGCCTCGGTCTGTGTCGGCCCACGAAATGCGCAACGACTCGAGATAGCCCTCTTCGAAACCGGCGTGGGCAACCGGTCGCACGGTCCTATATTCATCCTCTTCGGCAAGACCTATCCAGACCATGGCGTAGCCGCAGTCTTTCACCACGATCTGGCAGACCTCATCAAGAAATTCCTTCTCATCCCGGGCGCGCATCATGGCCTGGCTGCTGTTGCTGAGCGCCTGGAGAGTCCGATTCAACTTTTGAAGCTCTTGCTCCCGCTGCTTTCGCTCCGTTATGTCGCGGAAAATAACCGTCAGACTGTCCGGCCCGGGATAGGCATGCACCTCCACCGTCCGTTCCACAACCGTCGATGCGGTCTCAAAAAATGCCGGCTCGCCCGTTTCAAAGGCGCGACGGTAAGCGGATTCAAAGACACTGCCGCGGGCGGCGGGAAAGACCTCGAATAAATTGCGCCCGATGAATTGCTCGTCCGCCCTGCCGAAGTGACTCAGGGCCGCCTTATTGATGTGGATGAACCGCCATTGGCGATCGATGGCGTAAAGCCCATCGGCAATGCTGTCCACGATGACCGAGAGCCGATGCCGGGACTCACGCAAGGCTTGTTCGCTCTGAAGCGCCCGTTCTCGAGCGCGTTTCAGGTCCGAATTCTCCACCATCTGCCAGCCCTGGTCTCCTTTGATCAGCGCGAACTGGTGGTTCCGCATCATCTCGAGGATTTCGACCGCGCT
This sequence comes from Candidatus Omnitrophota bacterium, assembly GCA_023473405.1. GTDB lineage: Bacteria > Verrucomicrobiota > Verrucomicrobiia > Limisphaerales > UBA1319 > JAMCZD01. Next base: position 6,570 of record JAMCZD010000044.1, on the reverse strand, counting down.
GCACGAGGCCAAGGGATAGGTGCACAGTGCGATGATCTGGTAGCGCCCAATAACCTCGTCAACCGCACGCTCGTATTCGGCAAATTTCTCCCAATCGGCTTTCTCCAGCCAAACCGTGTTTCCGCTTAGACGCAATCCGTCGAAGCCCATGGCCTGGGCAAGTTCGAGCTTGCTGATCCAGCCGTCGAGGACGCGTTGCTTGTCAAAGGAACCGCCTTTAAGATACCAATCGGTGTGAGCCAGGATTTCGATTTGCCCTTTTTCGAGGTAATCGGAAAGGTTGGGGACCGCTTTGCGCAAGGCAGCTTCAGCCTCTCCGCAGGTTAAGTCCGGCGAGGTGATCCACATGCAAAACTCGTTCTGCTCGAGACCCGCCTTGAAATAGGGCACGAGGATATCCGCCAGGTCGGTTCGGGTTTGATAAAACTGGCAAAAATGTGTGCCCCACCGGGCATCACCGATGATTTCGATACCGGTTTTTCTCATATTGATCTGAGGCCTTTTATCGATCCATTGCCTTTACATTCCGGTGGCAGGCAAAAACGGACCGTGCGGGGCATAAGTGAATTTCGTGTCGCTACCAATGCCACAGGTAACTCGTTGAAAATCAATTATAGCGGAATCCCAGGATTGTCAAGAAACCGGGATTTGGGATTTGGGATATTAGCGTAAATTAGTGCCAATTAGCGGTTTGAAAAAATACGAACCACTAATCTTCACTAATTAGCACTAATACCCGAAATCCCAAATCCCAAATCCCAAATCCCAAATCCCAAATTCTAGTGTGGTACCCCGGCGAATTTTCGGCTTGCGATTCGCTTGAGAACAGCGATAACAACCGCATGAACATGCCAGAAACTCAATATGCAAATCAGGCCAGTAAATTGCCGGCTTATATAGCCAGGGCGGTGCCGAACCCGTCGAGCAAC
>JAMCZD010000044.1:0-5631 GCA_023473405.1 Candidatus Omnitrophota bacterium | reverse complement strand
TCTGTGGTTCATTTTTTGGGATACGATGTCCGCAAACGGTCTGTCCACCGGCGGATTGTGGGCCTCGCTGTTTGGGATCGTCCTGGCCGGTCTTATTTGTCATTTCCTGTTTTATTTGGTTCCTGGGTTGCTGGGTCTGAAGACTGGCCTCCCGCTATACGTGGTGGGGACATCGACCTTTGGCGCCGTCGGCGGTTTGATCATGCCCGGCTTTCTCATGGGCGTCCTCCAATTCGGCTGGCTTGGGGTCAACACCTTTGGTTCAGCCGATGCCCTGTCGAGGGGCTTCCATGTGCCCGGCTTGTATTATCCGATCTGCGTGATCTGGGCGCTGGGGGCGGCGTTCGTTGGCCTCAAGGGGATTCAATATGTCGCCAAGATCGCCACCTATCTCCCGCTCATTCCCTTGGTTGTGCTCATCCTGGGATTGGTGCTGTTCGGCGCGCACGCCGGCAGTTATCATCCCGCCGCCGGCGCAGTCAATTTCGCGGGCAGCCTCACCGCTATTCTGGCCATGGTCGCCTCGATTGTCGGCTTTTTCGCCACTGCCGGCGCGGCAGGGGTGGATTTTGGATTGAACAGTCGGAACAAGAAGGACGTGAGCATGGGCGGTATCGTAGGAGTTATACTGGCCGTTGTCTTCACGGCAGGCATCTCGGTTATTGTGGTAGCCGGCGCCCGTGCCACGGGAGTGATTGACGAGGGAACAACCAACATGACCACCGCCTTGGCCAAGAAGGTGCCCGAGGGCCTGTTTGCCGCCATTATGATCGGGCTAACTCTCGCCTCGTTCCCTGGCGCGTGTTTCTCTTCCTTTATCGCCGCCAATAGTTTCAAAACGGTGATGCCCAAGGTAAACCCGTTCGTCTCGGTCGGCCTTGGCGCGTTGGTCAGCCTGGTCCTCGCCTTGACCAAGGTCGCCGGCGATCTGCCGAGCGTGTTTGGCTTGATCGGGGCCTCGTTCGGTCCCATCTGCGGCGCCATGGCCGTAGACTACCTGCTGGCGGGTGGTAATTGGGCCGGGCCTCGGGCGGGATTCAATCCAGCAGGCTGGATTGCATGGGCACTGGGCTTCTTCGTCGGTATCCTGCCTAATATTAAAGTCTGGCTGAAATTGGACATCCCGGACATTCCTGCCGCGCCGGTCGTCGCCTTCATCGTGGGTGCCGTGGTTTACTTTGTCTGCGCCAAGCTTAGCCTGCAGACGTCGGTCATCGCTCCGGCGAGAGTGCCAGTCGGCAAGTGATCGATTTGGAGAGACGGCTGAAACGCCGTCTCCCTTTTGTTCCGGTTGCCCGCGACAACCTTCGAAGTCGGTCTTCAATGACCGCAGCAGCATTTCTTTCCGGCCTGGGCGATTCCTTTGCCATCAGGTGCCTGTGAAGCGAATTTGGCGTCCCAGGCCTTGACTTGGGCAACGACGTAATCCACTTCCTCGGCGGTCAACTCGGGGTACATCGGCAGGGAGATGCAACAAGCGGCATTGGCCTCGGCATTGGCGAGGCTGCCAACGACGCGCGCGCCCTTACCCCATGGATAACCGGCCTGCTTGTGAATAGCGATTGAATAGTGGGTCTTGGCGTCAACGCCAGCCTTCACGAGATGCTCGAGCAACCCGTTGCGCCACTCGGGTTTCTTGGTCTCGATCACGTAGAGATGGAACACGTGGCGATAACCCGGCATTTGGACCGGCAGATCGATGGTCTTGCAAGGCTTGAGGCCGGCGGTGTAACGGGCGGCCCACTGACGTCGCAGATCGTTCCAGGCATCGATACGCTTCAGCTTGGCGCTCAGGATGCCGGCATGCAGATCGTCCAGGCGGCTGTTGAACCCGTAGGAATGAACGTTGCGCTGGCTCGAACCGTGGTTGCGCAGCTTGCGGACCTGGGCGTCGATATCGGGATTGTTGGTCACAATTGCCCCGCCGTCGCCGAACGTGCCGAGGTTTTTCTGGATGATGAAACTCGTCGTGGCCGCGTCGCTGAGTTCGCCGATCTTGAAGCCATTTCCCTGAGCCCCGATTCCTTGGGCGTTGTCTTCGATGATCCGGAGGTTGTGTTTGTCAGCGATTTTCTTGATGCCGATCATGTCCGCGCATTGGCCGTAGAGGTGGACGGGCACGATCGCCTTGGTCTTGGGCGTGATGGCGGCTTCGATGTTCTCCGGGCAAATGCACTTGGTGTCCGGGCAGCAATCGACGAACACCGCGGTCGCGCCGGCGATCCAGATCGCCTCGGCGGTGGCGAAAAAGGTGTTGGGATGGGTGATGACTTCATCGCCGGGGCCAATGCCCAAGGCCATCAAGCTGAGCCAGATGGCGTCGGTGCCGTTGCCAACCCCAACGGTGTGCTTCACCCCGTGATACCGCGCAAACTCGCCTTCGAAACGCTTGAGCATGGGGCCCATGACATATTGGCCGCTCTCGAGCACCGTCCGGATGTTCGCGTCAATTTCCGCCTTGGTATTGTGGTATTGCCTAACGTGACCGTAAAACTCAACTTTCATATTCTTATTATGGTTATTAGCAGTCTAAAAAAGCCATTCAGCAAAAGAAAAGTTACGCTGATCATTTGCGCGATGACAAGGACTTTCCGTTTCTGAAAGAAAGGCATTGTCGCCGTGGTGAAACCGCGTCAAGCTTTCCGGGATTATGCAGCAGGTGAATCTGGGAATGATAGGCGGCGGCACGGTGGGCAGCGGTGTTTTCCACGCGCTGCAACGTAACGGCCACCTGTTGGCATCGCGTTTGGGCCTGCAGGTGAAGATGCGGAAGGTTGCGGTAAAGGCCTTTGATGAACCGCGACCTTACCCGATCCCGCACAGTTGCCTGACTACGGACTGGACCGGCGTGGTTAACGATCCGGAGGTGCAAATCGTGCTGGAGTTGGCCGGAGGCACCACCGTCGCGCGCACCATGGTGCTCGCCGCTCTCAAATTGGGCAAACCGGTCATTACCGCCAACAAGGCCCTGCTATCGGCCCATGGCGAAGAGTTGTTTGCCGCGGCGAGACAGTATCAGACCAATCTTTACTACGAAGCGAGCGTGGCGGGCGGGATACCCATCATAAAGGCCTTGCGCGAAGGCTTTGTCGGCAATGAAATCACCCAGCTCTATGGGATTGTCAACGGCACCTGCAATTACATCCTCACCCGGATGAAGCTTGAAGGAGCCGAGTTTGCCGACGTGCTGAAAGAGGCCCAAAGCCTGGGTTACGCCGAGGCGGAACCATCGCTGGACATCGACGGTTACGATTCGGTGCACAAGATTGGCATCCTGGCTTCGCTCGCCCATGGGTTCTGGGTTAAGCCGGACCAGATTTACGTCGAGGGTATCCGGGCCATTACCCGCGCCGATATTCAATTTGCCGACCAGTTCGGTTACACCGTCAAGTTGTTGGGGATTATCAAGAAGGTGGCGCTTTCCCCCGAAACCGGCCCGATCACCACCAATGGATCGCGCATCCAAGTCTCGGTCTATCCCACTTTAATTTCCAAAACGCACGTGCTGGCCAGCGTCAACCACGTCTATAACGCCGTTTTTGTGCGAGGCGACGTGGTGGGCGACACCCTCTTTTACGGCCGTGGCGCCGGCAAGGATGCCACCGCCAGCGCGGTGCTCAGCGACATCGCCGATGCCGGCCTCGATCTGAAGTTCGGCACCCGATGCCGCGTGCCACCTTTTGTTCACCACGAATCGAATGGCTCGGTGCTGCCCATTGATGAAACCATCACCCGCTATTATGTCCGCCTTACCGTGGTGGACCGTCCGGGGGTGTTGGCGAAAATCTCGACCATCTTCGGCGAGGCCAACATCAGCATCTCGTCGGTCATTCAGCCCGAAGGCCACGAAGGCGCCAGTGTCCCTTTGATCCTTATGACCCATGAGGCTCCCAATGCCGCCATGACCCGCGCCCTGGCCAGGATCAACCTGCTCGAAGTGAACAAGGGCAGCCCGGTCATGATCCGTGTCGAGCATTTTTAGGGGGTGGAAACCGGGGCGGAAATCCCATTTGAAATCGGGTTTTGCTCATTGAGAAATCCAGTTGACATCGACAACCAGGCTATCTAATTAAACTGACCAGCCATGTTAATCGTCCAGAAATTCGGCGGCACCTCGGTGGCCAATACTGAACGCATCAAAAGCGTCGCTGCACGCGTGGCCAAATACCATGCCAAGGGAGACCAAATCGTCGTGGTCGTGTCCGCCATGAGCGGGGTAACCGATGGTCTCATCAAACTGGCCAAGGAAATCATGCCGCTGCCCAGCGAGCGCGAGATGGACGTGCTTCTGGCGACCGGGGAGCAAACCACGATCGCCCTCACCGCCATTGCCTTGCACGCGCTGGGTTTGCCGGCCGCGTCACTCACGGGTGCGCAAGCGGGAATTGTCACCGATGGCGTGCACACCAAGGCCAAGATACAGAACATCACCCCCAGGAAGATCCACGAACTGCTGAACGCCGACAAGGTCGTGATCGTGGCCGGGTTCCAAGGACAGACCAGGGAAGGGCAGATCACCACCCTCGGACGCGGCGGTTCCGACCTCACCGCGATCGCGCTGGCAGCCGCCTTGAAGGCGAACCTGTGCCAAATCTACACCGACGTCGATGGCGTTTACACCGCCGATCCGCGCCTGGTGCCCACCGCGCGCAAATTGACCGAGATTTCCTACGATGAAATGCTCGAATTGGCCAGCTTGGGCGCCAAGGTCATGCAGTCGCGTTCGGTCGAATTCGCAAAAAAATTCGGAGTTGTTTTCGAGGTCCGCTCGAGTCTCAACGATAACCCAGGAACCATTGTGAAAGAAGAAACCAAAGGCATGGAAGACGTCGTCATCCGCGGCGTATCGCTCGACAAGAATCAAGCCAAAATGACCCTGGTGGGCGTTCCCGATCGCCCCGGGATCGCTGCATCCATCTTCAAGTCCTTGGCCGACGGGGCCATCAACGTGGATATGATCGTCCAGAATGCCAGCCATGGCTCTGAGACGCCCGCCACCGATCTCTCCTTCACCGTTGACAGGGCGGACCTGCTCAAGGCGGGCAAAATCATCGATGAACTGAGGTCCTCGATCGGTATCCGAGACGTCGTTGCTGCCGAGAAGATGGGCAAGCTCTCCATCGTCGGCGTCGGCATGCGCAGCCATTCAGGCGTGGCGGCCAAGATGTTTGACACCCTGGCTCAAGCCGGCATCAACATCGAGATGATTTCCACCAGCGAAATCAAAATCTCGGTCGTTATCGAACTCTCGAAGGCCGAGCCCGCCATGCGCGCCGTGCATGCCGCCTTTTTAGGCTGAACCGATCTCCTCAATCGGCAAGGCGCGGATGAAGGCATCCGCGCTCCTGGCATCCGCGCTTCGACGCTCGATAACTTCTGTAAGTCCTAGCCAAAGATATTTCAAATATCGCTAAGGAAAACAGGAAACAAGGAAAGGCAAACTGCATTTCCTGCCTTCCTGCTTTCCTAAGGAATAAAGAAAATTAAATGACGCTGCGGCACGCACCCTGATTCATCCTCAAATATCGCTAAGGAAAACAGGAAACAAGGAAAGGTAAATTGCATTTCCTGCCTTCCTGCTTTCCTAAGGGATAAAGAAAACGGGTCTTGCCGCCGGGGGGGCGGACCATC
>JAMCZD010000434.1 GCA_023473405.1 Candidatus Omnitrophota bacterium | reverse complement strand
ACCACCGATATTTGGTTGCGCCGGGAATTCTCCCTGCCCGATCGGAGTCTGAATGACCCGCATCTTGTCGTTCACTATGACGAAGCGCCCGAGATTTACTTCAATGGCGTGCTGGCGGCGAAGCTGACCGGTTGGTCCACCTCCTACGGCGAAGTGCCCATCAGCCCTGCCGCGCTGGCTGCGCTTCGGCCTGGCAAGAACTTTATGGCCGTCCATGCGAGCCAAACTTACGGGGGACAATACATCGACGCGGGCATCGTCGAGCAGGCCAAGGCATCGCCGGTGCGCATGCTTTTCAACTACCCGGTGCGCGATACCTGCATCTGCCTGGCACCCGATGGCAACTACTACCTTAGCGGGACTACCGGCTTTCCGGATTGGTGGAAGACAAACGAGGGCATCCGCATCTGGCAGTCGCGCGACCTGACGAATTGGATGCCGCTCGGCCTGGTCTGGAGCTTTGCAAAAGACGCCACGTGGCAAAGACCCGTGAAAGACGGCTGCCGTGCCATCTGGGCCCCGGAAATCCACTACCTCAAGGGAACTTTTTGGATTTCGTATTGCGTAAATTGGCCGGGCGGCGGCACCGGCTTGTTGCGCAGCCAGACCGGCAAGGCGGAAGGTCCCTACGTGGACGTCAAGCCAGACGGACCGCTTACCAGTGAAATTGACGCCTCGCTCTTTCAGGATGACGATGGGCAGGTCTATTAGAATATGAGCCCCGTCATGCGTACTATTCGCCCGCCCGGCGAGATGGTTGCAACTCTCAACCGCGTCTATATCTTCACCATCGTGCTTATTGCGGCCCTGGGCGGGCTGATGTTCGGTTACGACTGGGTGGTTATCGGGGGCGCCGAGTTGTTTTACGAAAGATATTTCAATCTCAACTCGTCTCTGCAGGTCGGTTGGGCGATGAGCAGTGCATTGCTCGGCGCGCTCGTTGGCGCCATGTTTGCCGGCGTGCTCAGTGACAAGTTCGGGCGGAAGCCTTTGCTGCTGATTTCCGGTTTCCTGTTCGTGGGCACCTCGCTTGGGACGAGCCTGGCGCCGAATTTCACCCTGTTCGTGACAAGCCGGCTTTTGGGGGGAGTGGCCATCGGTATCGCCTCGAGTCTTTCGCCTCTGTATATCGCCGAGATCGCCCCCGCGGACATGCGGGGTCGCCTGGTTTCGGTGAATCAACTTACCATCGCGTTTGGCGTGGTGGCGGCGCAGTTGGCAAACTGGCTGATAGCCCAGCCAACCGCCCCGGGAGCCACCGTTGCGCAACTCCCTTTGGATTCCTGGAACGTGCAGACCGCCTGGCGCTGGATGTTCGGCGCCACTTCGGTTCCGGCGCTGGTTTTCTTCATCTCGATGTTTTTCGTGCCCGAAAGCCCGCGCTGGCTGGTCAAAAAGGGGCGTTCCGATCGCGCCTTGGGTGTGTTGGTAAGGGTCGGCGGAGAAGGCTACGCCACCCGTTCGGTGAAGGAGATCGAAGCGACCCTGGTCAACGAAACCGAAAAGCTGGACTTGGGCCGGTTACTGGAACCGAAAATGCTCAGGATTCTGCTGGTGGGTGTGGTGCTGGCTGTGTTCCAGCAGTGGTGCGGCATCAACGTGATTTTTCAGTACGGCTCCCGCATTTTCGCCAATGCCGGCTACCAGGTATCGGGCATACTCTTCAATATCGTCATCACCGGCATTGTGGCGGTGCTCATGACCCTGGTTGCGATTGGCACGGTGGACCGCTGGGGTCGGCGCGTCCTGATGCTGAGCGGCGCCCTTGGTTTGTCGATAATTTATTTGCTTGTCGGCGGCGCTTATCACCAGCATCTCAAAGGCCTGGTGCCGGTGGTCCTGGTGGTGGCGGCAATCGCCTGTTATTGCTATTCGCTGGCGCCTATCACCTGGGTGATTCTCTCTGAAATCTTCCCGAACCGCATCCGCGGTGGTGCGATGTCGGTTTCGGTGGCGGCGCTTTGGGTGGGCAACTTCGTGCTCTCGCAGACGTTCCCCATCATGGACGAGCGATTGGGTCTGGACCGATGCTTTTGGATATACTCGGCGATCTGCTTTCTCGGGTTTGTGTTCATATTCCTGCGACTCCCCGAGACGAAAGGCAAAACCCTGGAACAAATCGAGCGCGAACTCGTCGATTAGAAGTGAAGATGGGGATTGAACTTTTTCCGAGAAATTATGAAAACGCGAACTCAATGGCTCTCGCGAACTGCACGCGCGACATTTCTCCCACCCCGTCGCGGTTGGCTATGTGTGCTGGCCGGCTTGTTGGGAATGGCTGCCGCGATACGGGCGGACTCGCTGCAAAATGGATTGATCCGCGCGGATTTTAACGCACGTGGCTTGACGAACCTGACTGACTTGGTTACGGGGAAATCATTCGCGTTCAACCAGGATGACTTTTCCATATCCGTCGGCGGTGACACCTTTCTGAGTTCTTCGGATGTTCCGGTGCTGGGACGACAAAGGGCGGCCACGCGGATTTATCAGTTCAATTATGGTCTGTGGATTTTTCAAGCTGTCTACGAGTTGGAACCGGGTTGGAGGTTTGTCAGCAAACGGATTACGGTCTCGACGTCCGCTGCCACAAACTTCGTGGTGAACCGCGTCGCCGTACTGCGAGGAGGGCTGGTCACCAGGATTGCCTCTCAGCAATCCGTTAACAGCGGTTGCCTGTTGCGTTTCAACGATGGTGCCGGAACTCCGGTCAGCCACGGCCTTTTTCTCAACCTACAAATGGCGCCCCAATATGCCGCAATCTCGGTAGCCGGCCAGCAGGTCAGGGCCTCCTATTCCCCAGGCCTTGTCTGGAACATGAGTTACGGCCCCTTCAGTTCGGATCGCCTGCTTTTCGGGCCTTACGCGCTTAGCGGTGTTGCCTACCCGGTCAATATGGTCCCCGAGTGGCAATATATACCCGATACTACGGCTTCCAGCGGACCGACAATTGACCGGGCAGAGTTGGACGCCCTCACGGATTGCGTGCACGCGTTTCTGCTGTGGCGCCCCACTCACTCGATCCGGGTTCACGTCGGTTGGTGTGAAAACGACTATCAAATCGATGTCGGCACGACTTCTGGTCAAACCGAATACAAGCGCATCCTTGACCAAGCCGAAGCCGTGGGTTGCCGGGACGTGCTTTACACCCCGGCTAATAACCTGCTGTCTTCGATCTCTGCCAACAGCGATTCCTGGAGCTGGGAAAATATTCTGTGGCTGGGGCTCGGCCAGCAAATCCGCACCAATGCCTGGTATCCCGGCAGCAACGCGGTGCCTCCTTCGGTTCAGACTATGCTCGACTACGCGAAGAGCGATAACTTGAAGTTGCTGGCTTATGCATATCCCAGCCTGCCTTTTAAGCAGAATCCGCAGTGGACGGCACTGACCGGTTATGCCGATACCGGCCAACGCAGTTTCCAGGACTGGTGGTTGCGACTCCTGGTTGACTTCCAGAAGGCGACCGGCATAGGCGGTTGGTCCTTCGACTACTGGTTTTTAGGCAACGGCAATGCCCCCAGCTCACCCTACGCGCAGTGGTATGGCTGCCGCCGGATTCTGAAGCAGTTGCGCCGGCAAATACCCAACGCCGTCATCGATGGCCGCCAGCAATATCAAGGATTCGGAGCCTGGACGTGGCTGGCTGGCTCTTATCCGCATCCCCTTACCACCGACGAGCAACCCGTCAGTTTCCAGGCGTTTCCGGACTTGCATTGGGATCGCGTTTCGGCTGATCGCCAACGCTGGGCAGCCTGGTGGTATCGCGTGAACAACTATTGCCCTGTGGAAATAATCGCCGGCTACTTGACTCACCAGACCGCGCGCCAGGATGCCTCGGGCGCCGCACCGCAAACCGCTTTTCGCACCCGCGACTGGGATTACCTCGGCTGGCGTTACTCGGTTATCTCAGCGATCGGTACCGCCCCGTTCAACCTCGTCGTGAACTACCTTCCCGCGCGCGACACCAACGAGTTCAATGCCTTCTCGACGGAGGACAAACAATGGATGCGAAACTGGTTCGACTGGGTGGACCGGAACCTGGATACGTTGCGCCACTTGCACCCCATCCTCACTCAGCCGCGGTTGGGGCGTGTAGACGGAACGGCGGCATTCATGAACGGCCACGGGTTTGTGTTTCTCTTTAATCCCAATTACCGGTCGCTTACGGCGCACTTCACCCTGGACCAGTCCATCGGGCTGACCAACGGCGGTCCATTTATTCTTCGCCAGCTATATCCCGATGCCGAAAATGGCAAACGGTTCGCGTTACCCGGCGGTGGCTTTTGGCGCTTGGGTGATTCGGTGTCGCTCCCCATGCCCGGGGCGGATGCGCTGGTGTTGGAAATCACCAAAGCCCCTCATGTCACCCAGCCGTGGTTGTTGGGGGTGCGCGGAACCGCGATCCTGGACAACGGCGTCCTCTGCTTGAAGGAAGTGATCGGCCAAATGGGCAGCCGTGCTGATTTTCAAGTCCTGTTGCCTGATGACAAAAAAGTCACGGCGCTCACGGTCAACGGGGTGGCGATGCCCTTTCAGCAGCAGACTAACCTGGTCCGTGCCGCAGTTCATTTCGCCGGGGCCCCTTTCAATCGGCTCCAGCAAATCGGCCAATACGACCCGTCGTTCACGGGTGGCGTTTATGAAGCGCAAATCACGATCCCCTCGCGCGTCTTTGATCAACTAAACGCGCGCAAGGCTGCCTGGCCGGTTCCCTACACCTCCGACGATCTACTGGCCACCTGGCTGGGTTCGTACCGCCTGCTGCTCTTTGTCAACGTTGCCAACCCGAACCCGGCCTTGGCGGTGTCTCTGGAGATCGACGGACGGAAGGTTTCACTTACGCCGGCTTACATGACCATCTACAACGTGGGCGCGAACCAATCGTTTGTCGGGTGGTATGACGATTTGTCTGACTTGGTCCCGGATAAGCCGCATCAGTTTCGACTGACCTTGCCCACATTGGCCGCCGGACAGTTTCAGGGGTTGTTCCTCGACAACGTGGAGGCCGCCTACACCGAACGCTTTTGACGGCCAGGGCGGCCCATGAGCCCTTCACTACACTAGTGTGAGAATTCCATTCCGGCGAACGAAAGTGCGTCCTCGAGCCAGGTGTCCATTCGCAGAACGGAGCCCCGCTGGCGGAAGGCCTGGCGTTCGGCTCGTTTTTGCGCCAGGGTGAAGGCGGTGGTCGCCATTTTACCTGACTTAGGCAGTCCGGAACGAAAGGCGTCCTGCAACCTGCGTCTAACGGCGTTAGGCAGGAATCGCATTAGCAATTCATCTTCGAGGCTGATGTAGGCCTCGGCGCTGCCGGGATCGCCCTGGCGCGCGCTTCGCCCAAAAAGCTGGCGGTCGATCCGATGCGATTCATGACGCTCGGTGGCAATGACGTGAAGACCTCCCAGTTCCGCCACGCCCGCTCCAAGCCGGATATCGGTGCCTCGTCCGGCCATGTTGGTGGCGATGGTGATCTTGCCAAGCTCACCTGCCTGGGCGACGATCTGGGCCTCCTCGCGATGATGGAGCGCGTTGAGCAGGCTGAATTCCAAACCGTGATTTCGCAGTAATTCCGCCAAACGTTCACTGGCGGCTACGCTCCGTGTTCCCACCAGCAGCGGGCGTCCGGTCGAGTGGAACTGGCAAATCCGCTCTGCTATGGCGGCCCATTTTTCATCGGCGCTGGAAAAGACATGGTCCGGTTCGACTTTCCGCACGCAGGGCCGATGTGTGGGAATGGAAATAACGGGCAACTGGTAAGTCTGCCAGAATTCGTTGGCGGCTTCGGCGGCGGTGCCGGTCATGCCGGACAGCTTGTGAAATAGCCGGAAGAAACGCTGGAAACTGAGACGCGCCATGGTCTCGGTCGGATCGGTAACCTCCAATTTCTCCTTGGCTTCAATTGCCTGGTGCAGGCCGGCGCGCCAGGTGCGCTGCGGCATTAGGCGGCCGGTAAATTCATCCACGATCATTACCTTGCCGTCGATCAGGACGTATTGTTTGCCCAGGAGAAAGAACTCGCGCGCGGTGAGCGCCTGCCGGGCCAACTCTTCGCGCCGGCCCAGGCTGCGAAATAAAGGAGGAAGAGAACTGCAGCGTTCGTGTATTTTCTGCCGGCCCGACTCTTTCAATTCGATTTCCTTATGCCGCAGGTCTAAATCGTAATCTTCACCCGGCACCAGCGGTTCGACTATTTCATGCGCCAGGCGGGTGGCTTCGCGGAGCGTCTCATTCTTGTGCGGGGTGGAAATGATCAGAGGGGTGACTGCTTCGTCGATGAGAAGGCAATCCGCCTCGTCTATAATCGCGGTGTGCAATCCGCGCATGACGAGCTCGGCCCGAGCCAGGAATTGCGGTGCCAGGAGCGTTTGAATCAGCCGCCGGTTGGGCTGTTGCCATGCGCCCAGACGCAGACGGTCGCGCAAGCAGTCCGCCACGATCTCCTTGCTGGTCGTGTAAGTAATGTCCGCCTTGTAACCCGCCCGGCGATCCACGGGATTCATCTCCCCGCTCACAAATCCAACCTTCAATCCGCAATACCGGTAGAGCGGCCGCAGCCATTCGGCGTCCCGTTGGACCAGGTAATCGTTGGCGGTAATGATATGGCAAGGCCGGCCCGTCCACCCGGCCAGAACCGCAGTCAGACCGGCGGTCAAGGTCTTGCCTTCGCCCGTTGCCATTTCCGCCAGGTAACCGCGATGCATGGCCAGTGCCCCCATTATTTGCACCATGTAAGGCCGCAACCCTACATGGCGATCAGCCGCCTCGCGAATGGCCGCAAGGGCGTCATGAACCGGCAGGTCCGGGCTGGCCGGATGGCGTCGAAACTGCTGGTGGATTTCGGCCAGACGTTCCTGGAGGACATGATCGCGCAAGCCCTTCCAGTGGTCCTCCAAACCGTCGATTCGTTCGGCCTGCGCTCGCAGTTCAGCCAAAACCCGGCGCCGGCGCGTGTAAAATCCTACTATATGATGCACCCAGGCATCCAGACCGCTCAAGGGCTTCTTGGGCGCCTTGTGATCGGTCCGGCGATATTCCTCGGTGGGCGTGATCATATTTGATACCGCTTTTGCAGCATCTGACGCAATCGCCGATACCATTGCTGAAAGAGCGGTTCCGGGGCCAGGTCGAATCGAATCTTGCCCGAGCGCCCATGGACAAATGAGACGCCGGCGACCTGCTTGAGCGCGGCCTTGACTTCAAAGAAAGGTTCGATGGCTTGGCGGCCTTGCGGATCGGTGGGGGACACCGGCACCTCGCCTCCGGCATGCCAGCCCAAGGCTGCTGAAGGCAATGTCTTTAGCCCGGCGGGAATGATCTCCAGCTCACCGACCGGGAGTTCCTCGCCGGCCTGGCCGCGCAGGCGGACATCGGCGCCCCGAATCTCGCTCGCAAACAGCCGGTTGACCTCCGTTTGGGCAATGGTGGCGGTGAAGTAAAATGACTTGGGATTGATCACCAGCCCCAGACTGGACCCGCGCGGCAACCAACGACCAACAAACTCCTTCAACTCCGGCGCCGCCCAAACGCCATCCTGCGGGGCCCGAACCGTGAGTGTCTTTTGCTCATCCTGGAATAGCTTAAGCTGCTCGCGATCCGAATCCAGCCGTTGCAGGACCGGCTTGATGTTGGCGACGTTGGTCTGCATTGCCCGGCGCCACATGGCCTCGGTCTCATGCATCCGCGCCTGGCTGGCTTCGATTTGCAAATCCAATTCGTGGTTTTGGAATTGCGCCAGCGGTTGGCCGGCCGTTACCCATTTGCCCGGTTTGGCCAGCAGCGTCGCCATCGTGCCGGCGGTCTCGTTGACCACTTCGCTCTTCTCCTTCGCCTCCAACAGGCCGGGTGCCCGGAAATGATGCGGGAAAGGAACGAACTCAAAGAAAACAAACAGTCCCACAATGACGCTCGCGCTCACCGCAATCGCCCGGGGGCGCTGTCGTTCCAATTGGGGGCTGGTGGCCAGGTAATAAATAAAACGCCCAATAGGCACCAAAACCCAGGATATGGCGCAGATCGCCGCCATAATGATTCCCAGCAGCAGGAATCGATCCGCCACAAATAGCAGAATCCCCCCAAACACCACAAATCGATAGACAAAACTCAACAAGCCATATGTCGTGAGCCATGCCGCCTCGCGCCTGCCCCGCGCCGGACTGTCAACCTTCTTCAGACCGAACAGGTAACGTTCCATCGCGAACTTGAGTTGCTGAGATGCGCGTTGGTAAAGGTTGGGAATCCCAAGCAGGTCGGAAAGGATGTAATAACCGTCGTAGCGGAGGAGGGGATTGGCATTGAAAAGAATGGTCGAGATCGAGGCCACAAAGATCATGTTGTAGGCCAGGTTATGAAGCGTGCCCGGCGCAGTATTGGCCCAGATAAAGGTGGCAATCGCCGCGAAAAACACCTCGACGATCATTCCCGCCGCTCCCACTAGAATCCGTTGCCATCGATACCGGAAACCCCAGCTCGAAGTCGCGTCCACGTACGGCATCGGCGTGAAAATCAGCAACATTATCCCCATGACGTGCACCTCGCCTCCGTAACGCTTGCAGGCCGCCGCATGGCCAAATTCGTGGAGGGTCTTGATCAAAATCAGCCCCGCGTAAAGCAGGAACAGGTTGTTCGGTGCCAGTACCGCCTGGCTTTGTTCCCGCAGCAGATCGAAGTTCTCGATCGCCACCTTCACTGCCATCCCGACCACCACCAGCCAGACCAAACCCATTACCCAATGAAATATCACCCTCAACAACGGCAGCACCTTGCCCAGCATCGCGTCCGGGTCCAACACCGGGATGCGCATGAACATGATGTTCAACCAGCGCGCGCGGGTTTCGCGCTCGCGCCGGCGCTGGTACCGCTCAAAGAGTTGTCCGCTATCGGTAGGTTGATCGTATTGAAGCAGGTTGGCGAAATACAGTTGGGAGATCAGGCGCAGCACTTCCTCCTGGCCAGGGGCTTGTTCCGGGTCTTTCTCCAGGCACTCCGCCCAGACTTGCTGGACCGTGCGGTTGGGGCGCAGCCTGGCCACAAAGGCGTAAGCCGGCGGTTGCAGTCGGAAAAACTGGTTATTGAACGGGTCCTCGAGAACGTGCCATCTCTCACCGCGAAAATGTTGGCGCCGCACCCGCACGCCCGGCCGCAGGTATATAATCTGGTCCGCTATCCGGTACCAGGATTCGCTAAAGGTTGGAGGAGCTTCAGCCATGCACAACTTTTACTTCAGGAGTCAAGCCAATGGAATCGGACCAGGCAGGCACGCGAGGCATCCCACCGGGCCCCGTCCATGCTCAGCCCGTTGACTGCGTAAGTCCGATGGCTGATCCAATTGGCATAGCTCGGGATTTCAGAATAAATCACCACCACAATAACATCCGCAGGTAATCCACCGTCCGGTGAGTCAAAATCCATAGCAGGCTCCGTCTGCCTGCCTCGATCTTCGTTATGCCCGTCATCCCCGGACGCCACCAAGTCTTGGGCGCGGTGGTAAAGGCACAGCGCACCAGAAAAATGTTCTCCGCCTCTTTCGGCTGTGCCGCCGGCTGAATCCGAACCACGCGGATGGGGAATTTCAACTTGGGCTGGCTGGCAAATGCGATTTCCCCCGGCGCGTCCAGCTTCACCTCATGGATGTCCTTCTCGTTCACCTCGGCTTCGACATAAAGTGGTTCATTCCGGGCTATCCTGAACAAAACCTCGGCTTGCTTGACCGGCGCGCCTAAACGCTCCCGTTGTTCACCTTCCACCACCGCCCCGTCAAACGGCGAGCGCAACACCGATTGCTGCAAACGGTATTGCACCAAATCCAGCCGGGCCCGCGCCTGCTCCGCCAGGGCCTCCGAAATGCGCATATCAGCCAAACTCCGCGCCGCCCGCGACTTTTCCGCCTCGCGCGAGTAACGACCCAGATCGGCTGTCGCCGCCGCCTCCTCCAGCTTCAGTTCGTCCTGATCCAGGCTTAACAGGGTTTGGCTCTTCTTAACCGGTTCGCCTACCCGCACCGGCACCGACGAGATAAAGCCGTCAAACGGCGCCGTGATAAATGCCACTTCGTCGCTGTGCAAAACGAACTTGGCTTCCACGCGGTAATTCAGTCGCAAAACCAGCACCAGGAGAACCGCGACAGCCACCACAATGCCCAATACCTTCTGCCAGGTCCGCTCAACTCCAATCAATTGCCCGATTTGCTCGCGCGCTGAGACCATGAGCCGAGCCCCAAACCAACGGTCACTCCGCTTCAGATCGGCCAACCGGCGCACGGCCTGATCGCAACTCATCCGCAACTGCTTCAGGTCCGCCTCCCCAAAGCTCTCGGTATGCCGCTCGCACGTAATGGCCCCGACCACTTCTCCCTCAAGACGCAGCGGCACCGAGCCGAGGAACTTTGCGCCTTGCTCGCGGGAATATGCCTCATGATCGCGAGTAACCTGCGATGAACCCTCCGGAGGCGGCCAGACAATCTCTTCGTCCTGGTCCAACGCCTCTTCCATCGCCATCTCGAGCGTCTTTACCGCGGACATGTTCCGCTCGAACCGCTCCGTGCGGCTGATGGCTTGCAACCGGATAAACCCTTGCTCGTGCCATCCCAGGCTCACCCGATCGCATTGGTGCCGCGTGGCCAGACCGTTGCAAAACGCCAATGCCGCCGACATGAACCGCTTCTCGGCATTCACCTGGACCATCAAATCCAGTGTGGAAGCAAACTTGGCGACGTCGCTCTGCGCCTGCTGCGACAGTTGATTCAATTGATAACTGATCGGAGTGTCCGCTACCAGTTGCACCCGCATCAGCATCTCTTGCGCCTGCAATTCGGTTACCGCCACCAGCAGATACGCCGCCACACATGCGTCCTGCGTCTTGGGCAATTCCAGTCTGATCGCCAATGCGTAAGGCTTGGCCGGCCCCGTCCCCGGAACGTTCAATCCCTGCACCAGGCTGCCCTCTTGCGAGCAACGCTCGGTAATGGACAGCAATTGTTGCGAAAAAGTCTTGGCGACAAAATCCTCCGGTCCACCAGGAGACCATTGCACTAATTTCTGCCATGCCTCGCCCGGAGGTATCTTCTTCAACGCCAGGACCGCCTGCTGCGCCCGGCAGAGCACGGCGGTTGATCGCATGAAGGCCGGCCAAAATTGCGCCGCCGGGCCGGCAAACTGCCGCAAACGCGACAACTCGGCCATGGCTTGAGCAAACGGATCGAATTCTTTGGATTGTTCAGCGAACATCGGCGGGAGCCTCGAGGAATAGTTTTCCAGCCACTCCAGGGCGAATCTTGCCTTCCGGATTGTCGAATAAAACTTTGACCTTCATCAGATTACTGGCCGGGTCCACCACCGGCGATACAAAACAAATCTTGCCTTCCACGGTTGCGGTCGAAGAACCGCACTCGATTTCCATCCTGACTTTCTTGTCCACCTTCAGCGGGTATCCCAACTTCGCCTCAACGTGGCTCACGAAGTAACATTGGCGGGTGTCCCCCACCCGCCCCC